>CANDMV010000152.1 GCA_947385875.1 uncultured Eubacterium sp.
GCCGGAGATGAGGGCGGTGAGATTCAGCTGGATGGAATTCTGTATGAAGTTTTGAGGGTATAGGGTATTATTATATATTATATTATATAGAGGGGTGTAGTTCATCGGTAGAATAAGAGTCTCCAAAACTCCAGAGGAGGGTTCGATTCCTTCCACCCCTGTTGAGAGAAATCTTTCAAACCTTTTGTATAAGGGCTTGAAAGATTTTTTTATTGTATGAAAAAATTTTTGTATTCCGATGATGCCGAAAGGCAGTATTGATATTATAAAATATATCTGTATATTTTTGTTTTATAGGTTGAAACTTATTTTAATGTATAAGCATCTAAAATATAGTACCAAAAGGAGGCAAAAGATGAGGGGACATGAGAAAAACCGGGATGCACTCATAGAGCAGAACCTCGTGGAAAATTACAGCCGTTATTATCGCCTGGCATATAGTTATGTGAAGAATGAGTCAGACGCAATGGATATTGTTCAAGAAGCAGCATATAAGGCAATATATAAAAGTGATACTTTGAAGAGTCCGGAATATGTGGGAACATGGATTTGTCGTATTGTTATTAATGAGGCATATAATCTGCTGCGCAGAAAGCAGAAAGAGATGTACAGCATAGATGAATGGGAGCGTTCATCTGAGGATCAATATGAAGATGTAGATTTACAGCAGGCAATCCTGCAGCTGCGGCTAGAAGAACAGACAATCATTTATCTGCGTTATTATGAAGAGCGGCAGTTGGATGAGATCGCAGAAATAACTCAGGAAAATCTGAGCACAGTTAAGAGCCGGCTGTACCGCGCTATGAATAAGCTGAAAATTGCTCTGGCAGATTAGAGGTGAGGAAGATAATGGAGCAAAAAACTAACCTGAAAAAAGATAAAAATGAGAGAAGTGAAAATGAGAGAAGTGAATATGAAAGAAATGAAAATGAGAGAAGTGAACATGAAAGAAGTGAACATGAAAGAAGTGAACATGAAAGAAATGAAAATGAGAAAAATAGTGTAAAATGCATGGAACATACTAAGCAGGAAGACCGGGTTAAACAGTCAGAACAAATCAAGCAGATAGAACAAATAGAACAAATAGAACAGATTGAGCAGTACATACATAGAATAAAGATGAATAGAGAAAAATTTATGGAGATTCAGATACCCGATGAAGGGATCGTACGGATGAAAGATGCAATAGAACGGGCGAAGAATAAGAAAAAGGGAATTCGCCAGATGCGCAGACGGATCTATGGTGCCAGCATAGCGGCTACATTTGCGGTGATCTGTCTGATACCGAACTGCAGCAGAGCTTCAGCACAGGCACTGCAAGAGCTGCCGGTTCTTGGCAGATTTTTTGAAGTAATAACGATTCGGGATTATCATTTTGACGATGGATACAGTACCGCAAATGTAGAGATACCGAAGCTGTCAGATGAAAGCCCAGAAGGTAATGTGAGCGGTGGTCATTCAGCAGCTGCGGATATTAATAAAAGTGTGGAAGAATATACGGATGAGATTTTAGAGCGTTTTAAGGAAAATCAGGAGATTATTGGAGACCAGGGACATCAGTCGCTTGATATTTCTTATAATGTTCTAACGGATACCGATGACTGGTTTACACTGGAAATTATTGTCGATGAAGTGCAGGCCAGTGGATATGAATATAAGCGTTATTATCATATAGATAAATCGAATGGGAAGATAGCGTCTTTAAAAGATTTGTTTGTTCCTGAAAGCAATTATTTAGAAATAATAAGCAGTTATATTTTGCAGCAGATGAAGAAATATAATAAGGAAAGCGAAGTGGGAGAAGTATACTGGATTGGAGATTCGCAGGTCGGACATGGGTATGAAGGAATCTCAGATGAACAGAATTTTTATCTGAACAAAAATAATAATCTGGTAATTGTATTTGATGAGTATGATGTGGCACCCGGATACATGGGGACACCTGAATTTGTCATACCGCAGAAGCTGATTGCAGATCTGCGTAGATTTTAAGAAATCAGAAGGAAAACATATGCATAATAATTGATACAGCAATGAGATGGCGGCTATACAGCCGCGGATTCGATAATTATGCTGACAGAGTTGATAATCGGTTATGGATCGGTTATGGAAATGCCGGGTGTGCTGATCAGGGAACGTATGATAACTTTAAAGATCTGATAATTATGCTGACAGAGTTGTATGATTACTGATAACTATGCTGACAGAGGCTGTTTTTTCTCGACAGCCTATAGGAATAGTGTCGAATAAGCACGGAAATATGATGGGAAAATCGGCAGATTTATAGTAGAAATAAAGTATGATAAGCTATAAAATAAGATAGAAATATGAATTTCTACGCATTAGGATTTTTAATAAATCCTAAATCTTATAAAAATCATACATCAGCATAATTGATAAATTAGGAATCAGATACACTTAAATACAAATATCAATAAGACAGTACACTAGACAGAGTATAGTACAAAATTTTATTTTTGAAGGATTTAATATGGCAAGACATTTTACGGGAGTTCAGTTGTTTTATTTATTTATAATTTTATTGGGAAGTATTTTTTTCATGTGGTTTTTATGGCCTGCTATTTTTAAGGGGATGATTAATGCAGGTAATGTGTGCGGGATATTAGGCTGTGCGGTGGTGGTTTTTTATGGCATTCGCTATCGTGAGGTACATCGGTTGCTCTCGCAGATGTGGCAGAGAAAACCTTTGAGAATCTGCCTCGTTCTGCTGGCAGTATTTGTGCTGACAGCAGTGATTCTTATGGCAGCAGCAGCTGCTGCTATTATCCGGGCCTCATCTGCTGACATACCGCAGGATACGCCGGCAGTTGTATTAGGATGTTCGGTAAAGGGTACACGTCCAAGCAGAGTGTTGCAGGAGCGCATTGATGCAGCTTATGCATATATGCAGGAGCATCCAAAGGCAGTCTGCATTTTGTCCGGCGGACAGGGCAGAGGAGAAGATCTTTCAGAAGCGGAATGTATGTATGAGCAGCTGAAGAAAGCGGGAATAAATGCAGATCATATGTATCAGGAAGCGTTATCGACCAATACTCAGGAGAATCTGGAGTATTCCAAACAAATTTTAGATCAGCTGGAGAATTCTGAATCTGATGGAACAGTTAAGACAACTGAAGCAGTGACAATCATATCCAGTGAATTTCATCTGTATCGGGGAAGATACTGGGCAAAAGAATTAGGATATCATGACTATGGTTATGCGGCAAGTACGGATTGGAAGTATCTGCCGACATTTTTTCTGCGGGAAATGATTGCAGTGGTACATTTGTGGCTGGGGAATATCAGATTATAAAACGGTAAAAGTGCAGGATCTGCTTTTATGAATAAAAGTGTGAAATTGTAGAATAATGTAAAAGATGAAAAGAAATCTTAATATATATGACATAAACAAATAAAATTTGACATCTGGCACAGGGCTGTCTATAATTAGTGATTGTCCGGTATACCCATAGGGCACACCGAATGCGAAGTGCTCTGCACTGTGAAATTAAGGTACACCCGGCACACCAAATGAGAGGTGCCTGCACTGGGAGACTAAGGTATAGTTGGATGAGATAGATTGAACTGTTATGAATAATGAGTAGATTGATATAGGTGTGGAGGCAATCATGGTTTTTTCTAGTTTGGTTTTTATTTTTCGGTTCATGCCCCTGTTTTTTTTATGCTATTTTTTAGCACCGAAATCAATGCGCAACGCAGTATTGTTTTTGGGGAGCATCATATTTTACGCAGTGGGCGAACCGGTTTATATATTGCTGATGCTGTTTTCGATTATAATCAATTTTATGTTTTGTGTACAGATGGCTAGGGGAAAAAGCAGGGGCAGGCGCAGGCGTGTGCTTTGTTATGCGTTAGTGCTTGATTTCGGCCTGCTGTTTCTATTCAAATACTATGACTTTTTTGCTCAGAATCTGAATCTGGTGCTGCACCGTGAGCTGCTTCCAATGCTTTCGCTGACACTGCCGCTGGGAATCAGCTTTTATACTTTTCAGATTGTATCATATGTGGTTGATATCTATAACAGAAAAATGAAACATCCGGGGACGCTGTTGGAATTTGCTACTTATGTAAGCATGTTCCCACAGCTGATTGCAGGGCCGATCGTCCAGTATCAAGAAGTATCCGGTGCACTGATAATGCGGAAGGTGACACCGTATGATGTGGAGAAGGGACTGGAGATTTTCTGCTTCGGACTTGGTTCAAAAGTGCTGCTTGCAAATAAGGTCTATACTTTTTGGAATCAGGTGCAGGGAATTGGATATGCGAATCTTTCGACACCGGCTGCATGGATGGGAGCTGTGGCATATTCTTTTCACATTTATTTTGACTTCTGGGGTTATTCGCTGATGGCGATCGGCCTTGGGCGCATTATGGGTTTTCATCTGCCGAAAAATTTTGACTGTCCTTATATGGTAAAGACTTTTACTCAGTTCTGGCGGAAATGGCATATGACGCTGGGAAGATTTTTCCGCGAGTATGTCTATATCCCGTTGGGCGGAAACCGTAAAGGCAAACTGCGTATGCTGCTCAATATGTTTATTGTATGGGCGCTGACGGGACTGTGGCATGGAGCTAGTTGGAATTTTGTGATCTGGGGCGTTTCATTTTTTGTACTGCTGATGCTGGAAAAGTTTGTATATGGAAATTTTCTAGAAAACAGCAGGGTTTTGGGACATATTTATATGTGGATTTTAATTCCAGTTACTTGGGTGGTGTTTGCAGTGACAGATTTCTCGCAGCTGTTGGTGTATCTGCAGAAGCTGGTCGGCATCCATGTGCAGGCTGTGCTGGTGGGAAAAGATCAATTTATACGTTATGTGAATGATTACTGGAAGCTGTATCTGGCCTGTGCAGTGTTTTCTACGAAACTGCCGCAGAAGCTTTACCGCCGTACACAAGGAGGGATTATCATGGTGCTGCTTGCAGTGGTCGTATTTTGGTTTAGTGTCTATGAGCTTGCACATGGGGCGAGTAACCCGTTTGCTTATTTTAGATTTTAGTTTTAGGGTACAAATGAAGGGACTGTGGTAGAAGATGAAATTATGGAAATGGATTGTAAAGTGTCCAATTTTATTCCTGCTTTTGGCGGGATGGATGGGAGTGACTGTTTATACATTTACTGAGGGCAGGGCATCCTATGCTGTGAAAAATAATCTGATTGAAAACCCAATCTTTACAGCGTTGGTGGAGCCAGAGCTGGATTTATCGGATTCGCTGCTGGATGACTTTGAGGATGATGGCTTTGATGACTTTTTTGATTCAGACGAGCCGGATTATGATGTGGCAGATGCGTCGGCAAATGTACCAAGTAAAAGTATTCATGGAAATGCATCCAAAGGAGACGGAGATGGCAGGACAGATTCTGGGGGCACAGATGGGAAAGATGGTGCAGACGGTATAGGCAGTAAAACGGACACAGACGATTCTGGCAGCGAAGACGGCTTAGACGGCTCGGACAGACAGGATGGAGCAGCAGGCAGCGCGAATGCGGGCGAAAAAGACGGCAGTACGGCTTTGGGCGAAAATACACGAGACGAAGAAGAAATCGGGATTACGAGATTTAAGAAATACGATAAAACAGAGACGAATTCACCTTATTATGTGGATCCGGGCGAAAAAGCACTTACGACCGAATACAGCTATCAGACGGTAGATAAAAGCTATTTTGATGATGCTGTATTTATCGGGGATTCGAGAACAGTAGGGATGCAGGATTATTCTGGGCTTACGAATGCCACATTTTTTGCAAAAACCGGCATGAATGTGTACGGGGTTTTAGAAGACCAGTTCATTACAGATCCGGATTCAGGCAAAGAAGTCAGCGTAGCACAGATGATGAAAACTCATAAATACGGCAAGATTTATTTTATGGTCGGTATTAATGAACTGGGGACTGGAAATACCGGGACATTTCAAAAGGCTTATGACCGAGTCATACGCAAATTCCGCAAATGGCAGCCGGATGCAGTCATATATATTCAGGGAATTATTCCGGTGAGCAAGAAGAAAGCCTCTTCGGATGCGATATTTAACAATATTAATATCAATGACAAAAATGTGGCGATCGCTCATCTGGCTGATGGAAGAAATATTTTCTATCTAGATGTGAGCGGGAAATTGACAGATAAAAAAGGTTATTTAAAAGAAGATTATACTTTTGACGATGTGCACATGTATGCGCAGCACTATGAATTGTGGACGAATTATCTGATGAAACATGCAGTAGTGCGGGAGAATAAGTAGACGGCAGGCTCATTAGGGATACAGGCTTATTGTTGAAGCGGATTCGAAAGACAGATGAGGTTTTGAATCCGCTTAAATAATTTTAATATTGTAATTAAATACAATTCTTATTTTAAAATACAATTCTTATTAAACTATAAATTCTATTAAAATATTGTTTCAATTATTATTTCATTTTAATTATAGTTAAAATGGAATCTTTAAGCTGCAAAGGGTGAATTTTGTACTACAGCTTCTGGCAGTACAGTCTATGCAAAAGAAGACGGTACGCTTGTAAGAAATCAGTCGGTAGTCATTGTCGGCAGCAAATGGAAGCAAGGTTTATTCGAAAGCAAACGGCGAGATTGTAACGAATAAGGTGTTTAAAGTAAACGGTAAGAAGTATTATGCGAAAAAGACCGGGAGATTGCCAGAAATACATGGGTGAAGGCAGGAAATAAGAAATATTATTGCAATGCATCCGGCCGGATCACAAAGACAAAGGCTGTCAAATAATTATATGGTTTCAATCTTTTCTTTATAGATATAGCTTTATTACTGCGATATAACAGGACAGACCCTGTCAGGCGTAAATGCATGGCAGGGTCTGTTGGTTTATGCTTCAGCTGATGATTTTTATAGCGTTTGTCTTTTGGCAGGAATATGTTTTTCTTCCGATTGTAATCATTGTATGCTATAATATAGAAAGGCGAAAATTTGATCGATCTGGAGTATATGCTTATACACAGCGTCTGCTTGCCTGTCATTCGAATAAAATCGAAGGAAGTACACTTATTAGAAGAACAGACAGCCTCTTTATTTGATTAGGTATTCTGCATGGCTCAGATGATTATACGAGTATCTGGAAGGGTTAAAAGAATATCGTGAAGAAAAACGATTGGAAAAACTCATAGAATTATTTCAGAAAGAGCAGGAATTTTATTGGGAAAAATGTAAATATTTTTTAAGTATATGGCTGGACAGAATGAGCAGTGAGCCAAATCTTTGGTGCCAGATTATAATGCCATTAGTGTAAAGGGACTTGAACAAAACAATTATCAATGATATGATAAATAGGTCATTTTACGGAACGAAAGGGGATAATATATGAAAGACATTGCGCTGGTCATTATGGCGGCAGGCATTGGCTCACGTTATGGCGCGGGCATTAAACAGCTGCAGAAAGTGGGACCACAGGGTGAGATTATTATTGATTATTCAATACATGATGCGTTAGAAGCAGGATTTACAAAAATTATATTTATTATCCGAAAAGATATAGAAGCAGAGTTTAAGGAAGTCATCGGTGATAGAATTGCAAAAATATGTCCGGTAGAATACGTCTATCAGGATAAAAATGATCTGCCGGAAGGTTTTTCATGTCCGAAAGAACGTGTGAAGCCTTGGGGAACCGGACATGCTGTGCTGGCATGTCGTGAGATTTTGGATGTGCCGTTCGCAGTGATTAACGCGGATGATTATTATGGAAAAAAAGCGTTTCAGAGTGTATGCCAATTTTTAAGTGAATGTAATCTGTCGGAAAATAAGTATTGTATGGCCGGATTTCAGATTTCTAATACATTGAGTGAGAATGGTTCTGTTACACGCGGAATCTGTGAGATGGATGCGGATGGTTTTTTGTCGAAAGTTATAGAGACAAAAGGGATTGCGCGGGCAGAATCTGGCCGAATATGCTGTCAGGACGGAAAGCTGTTAGAGGATGATATGCTTGTGTCTATGAATATGTGGGGGCTTACACCGGGATTTATTGAAATTCTGGAAGAGGGATTTAGGATTTTCTTACAAGAGCAAAAGCCGGATGATCTGACAAGAGAATATCTGCTGCCGACAGTGATCGACGGGCTGCTGAGAGCAGGAAAAGTGTCTGTCAAGGTGCTGCCAACGACGGACAGCTGGTTTGGCGTGACTTACGCCGAGGACCGCGGCAGTGTAGTGAAGGCATTTCAGAGTCTGATAGAATCAGGCATATACAGCAGCAGACTGTGGGGGTAGGTTATGGAATCTAGAAGGGTATCGTTTGAAAAGAGCTCTGCACCGTGAGATAAAGGGATACCCAAAGTTCACAATGAAAAGAGCTCTGCACCGTGAGATTAAAGAAGATCTCAAAGTGTATACCATATGAAGAGAGCTCTCCACTGAGAGATAAAGAAATAATCCAATGTGCACGCCATATGAAAAGAGCTCTGTACCGGGAAATTAAAGGATAGAATAAGGAGTAAGTATAAGAATGAAAATAGCAGTGGCAGGAACCGGATATGTAGGATTGTCTTTGGCAGTTCTGCTGTCGCAGCATCATGAGGTGGAGGCAGTTGATATTCAGCCGGCAAAGGTTGAATTAATCAACCAGCGAAAATCACCGATTATAGATCATGAAATTACAGAATATTTTGAACAAAAAGAGCTTCATCTTCATGCAACGATGGAGGCAGATACAGCTTATCTGGATGCAGATTATATCATTATATCTACACCTACAAATTATGATCCAAAGATGAACTATTTTGATACATCTTCTGTTGAAGAAGTAGTTAGAACGGTTCTGGCTGTTAATCAAAAGGCGTATATGGTGGTAAAATCTACCGTACCGGTTGGATTTACGAAGGATATAAGCAAAAAATATCAGACGGACCGGATTATATTTTCACCGGAATTTTTGCGTGAGGGACATGCACTGTATGATAATCTGTATCCTTCTAGAATAATTGTAGGCAGTTCCAGAGAGAATGATAAGCAGCGGGCAGCGGCAGAAGGCTTTGCGAATCTGCTGAAGGAAGGAGCACTGCGTGAGGATGTGCCGGTGCTGCATATGGAGACGACGGAGGCGGAGGCAGTAAAACTGTTTGCCAATACGTATCTGGCGCTTCGGGTATCTTATTTTAATGAGCTGGATACTTATGCAGAAGTGCGAGGGCTGAATACGAAGCATATTATAGAAGGAGTCTGCCTGGATCCGCGTATAGGAGAGCATTATAACAATCCATCCTTTGGGTATGGCGGATACTGCCTGCCGAAAGATACAAAGCAGCTGCTTGCGAATTATAAGGATGTGCCGGAAAATCTAATCGAAGCGATTGTAGAATCAAATCGTACAAGGAAGGATTTTGTATCTGACCAGATCCTATACAAGGGCGGCTATTATGATGCTGACAGCAGCAGGGGAAGAAACGGGGAACCGGGAAATGCATGTGTGGTTGGTATTTATAGGCTTACGATGAAGGCAAATTCGGATAATTTTCGTCAGAGTTCTATTCAGGGTGTGATGAAGCGCATTAAGGCAAAGGGTGCGACAGTTATCGTCTATGAGCCTGCATTGCCGGAGAAGCTATTTTTTGGCAGTGAGGTAGTGAATGATTTCGCAGAATTTAAATCCAGGTCAGATGTCATTGTAGCGAACCGTTTTTCAAAAGAACTGGATGATGTAGCAGATAAAGTATATACGAGAGATTTGTATGGCAGGGATTGACAAAACGGATATGGTATATATACTGATAAGCAGGAAAATGTACTGGCAGCACCGGCTTACGAGTATAATAATTACAAGCTGCGTAAATTTCATAGCTTGAGAGAACAGGATAGGCAGGTGGGAAAATATACCGGTAACGCCGGCTCACGAGCATTATTACTACAAGTGCTTTTATTGGATTCATCGCACGTGAGTATAAAATAGTTAAGAGGTGATCATAGGTATGGACGATAAAGAGATGTATGAGAGTCAGGACGAGAATGAGAGTCTGGCCGGAAACCAGATTTTTGAAGGAAATCAAAGCCTGTCTGGGAATCAAAGCTTTGAAGAAAGCCAAAGCCTGTCCGGGAATCAGAGCTTTGAAGAAAACCAAAGCCTGTCCGGGAATCAAAGCTTTGAAGAAAGCCAAAGCCTGTCCGGGAATCAGAGCTTTGAAGAAAACCGAAGCCTGTCCGGGAATCAGAGCTTTGAAGAAAGCCAAAGCCTTACTGAAAATCAGAGTCTGAATGAAAATCAAAACATGACTGAAAATTGGAATCTGGATGAAAATCAAGGCTTGAATGGAATAAAGAATCAGGCAGGAATTTTAGATTTTGAAGAAATCGAGTGTCAGTCAGATAATCAGAATCAGGAAAAAAATCTGAGCTTGAATGAAAGTCAGTATTTAGGTCAGAATGAATATGATAATTTTATGCAGAAGGATTTGGCAAGCCATACATACAGCTATGGCAGGACGGATACGAAAGATTTGCATAGTGACAAAATAATAGTTGAGGATACAAGTCTTCCATATAGTTATGGACAGCCAAGAGCAGATCGTATACGGCAGCAGCCGAATGCGCATAGCCAGAATCAGGGGAGTTTAAGTCTAGAGCAGCAGCCGAATGTATATGACCAGAAGCAGGGAACAGGCGCGAATCAGCAGTCGGATATGTATGTACAGAGCAATATAGCGGATGCAGAGCAGCAGCCCAACGCGTATGGTCAGAGTCAAGAATCGGGCGTGCAGCAGTATTCGAACGCATACAGCTGGAATCAGGAATCGGGTTCACAGCAGTATACAAATGCATACAGTCAGAATCAGGGATTTGGTATGAATCAGCATTCGAATGCATATGACCAGAATCAAGAAGGCATGAATCAGTATTCAAATGTATACAGCCAGAATCAGGAATCGGGTTCACAGCAGTATTCAAATGTATACAGCCAGAATCAGGAATCGGGTTCACAGCAGTATACAAATGCATACAGCCAGAATCAGGAATCGGGTTCACAGCAGTATACAAATGCATACAGTCAGAATCAGGAATCGGGTTCGCAGCAGTATACAAATGCATACAGTCAGAATCAGGGATTTGGTACGAATCAGTATTCGAATGCATATGGCCAGAGTCAGGATCCAAGACAGCAGCAGTATTCAAATATATATCAGCAGTCAGGCTGTCAGCAGCCGAAAGAAGACCCTTTCCGAAAGACAGGGCCATATCAGCAGTACAGCCAGTATCAGCAGTCAGGCGGTGGAAACACCTCTGGGAACGGATTTGGGATTGCTTCTATGGTGCTTGGAATCTTATCGCTTATGCTGTTCTGCACCTGCATGAATGTGCCGTTGGCGATTACGGCTATCATCTTTGGAGTGCTTCAGCTGGGAAGAAATGCGTCGGGCAGAGGAATCGCGATTACGGGGATTGTAACAGCAGTTCTTTCTATCATTGCGCTGATTGCAACGATTGCGTTAATGTGGGGGCCGTTTAAGGCTTATTACTATGAAGAACTAAGGGACAATACGCAGCCTGGATATAATTATGACGATTACTATGATGACTATAGTGATGAGTTCTTTGATTTTTTCCGGGATTTTGATCTGGATGACTATAGTATGCCGCAGAATAAATACAATAAGGAGATCAGACATGTACAGTAAAGTAGATACCAACATGAATTTTGTGGAAAGAGAGCATAAAGTCATAGATTTCTGGAAGGAGAACCGGATTTTCCAAAAGTCCATGAATAATCGAAAAGACGGCAGCACATATACATTTTATGATGGGCCGCCTACAGCGAATGGAAAGCCTCATATCGGCCATGTACTGACGCGTGTCATTAAGGATATGATTCCTAGATACCAGACGATGAAAGGAAAATATGTGCCGCGTAAGGCAGGATAGATCGGAAGAGCACACGTCTGAACTCCAGTCACTAATACAG
>CANDMV010000153.1 GCA_947385875.1 uncultured Eubacterium sp.
GTTTTATTTTCGTAGCAAGGTGCATAGGTACTTATTCAAGTGCGAAGTTTGAGTTATATATAGTATCGTAATATTTTTTCCAATCTTTATTATGGGTATGCGCAGATTCAAGAGGATTAAGCTCTATGATAATTCCAACATTATTTCTAATCAAACATTGAATCAGCGATATAATAAATTCCAAAATATGATTATCTAAATAGTGTAAATTTCTAAAGGCTAAAATACTGCGATTTTTACCACGTTTATTTTCTAAGATATGGTCGAGATATCTTAATAAATATGCTGTATATAGATCACTTTTACTAATATACAAATCTTTATCTATATCAAATATATTTTTAATAGTTTTCTTTATGTTATTGTCAACAGGTGTTTTTGTTGTGAAGCAGATCAAATCTATAAATTCTGATATATCTTCCCCTTTATAAAGCATTATTGGATCTATTCCCCATAGTGCTTTAAGAACCCATATATATACATTTCTTACAGATATGCCATCTTCATTATCTCCATTAAAAATACTGAACAAAAAATCATTTTGCTGCAGTTCATATCCAATATTAGAAACAAGAGTGGATTTTCCAGTACCAATTGCGCCGCTCAAAATAATCACTCTACCATTCATTTCAATTTTTTCAAGGATATTAATAGATTTTTTATTTATATCTCTAGCTCGGATCCCAAAAATTTTTTCTGGCCGTAAATAAATAGTTTCAGAAATAAAATCTGGTATTTTTTCAACGAATGTATCATTTTTAGAAGAATTCAATGCCTGTGTAATTTGGTTCTTGTTTCTTTTAATGGATTCTATTAACTCATTATAAAACTGCTTTCCATTATATTTTACTGTTTTCTTTTCTAGCCAATCTAAAAGTAATGTACCATCAATCAAAATAATTTGTAAATTAACTTTTTTTGAGAAGGTATTTGTAATCTTTTTGGTCTCCTCTGTAAAATTAGTATTTGATATAACATACAAGATATTAGCAGCAAAATTATAAGCAGCAATTATTGAAGCAGCAAAATCGTGAATATTTATATTGGAATTTGTACGCAATTTTGCCTCAATCAAACTTATCACTTCGTGGATAAATGGAGCATCAGATTTTGTTAATGTCAATGATAGACTTCCATCGTATCCACCATCGTTAATATATGAAGTATGGATACACTTAGCTGTATTATCTTTATATTGTTCCCTAATATATTCTAATGATAATGTTTCAAACTCTTTCCAATACTTGTTCGCAAATGAATTTTCCATACCTGTACCTCACAATTATTATCGATACTTATCTTTTTGCAGACTCATGTTTTTAGCGGATAATCCGGTATTATCCGTCAATTAGATATTTTCAAAGCAATTTAGTGCAATAGTATTCAATAAGCTCCCTTATCACCCGATCTAATCTATGTAAAGAAACTCTATACAATAAAATCGCAGAATTATTTTACACTGCGAATCAAAAGAATAAAGAATGGAGTAAAGAATTAAAATGAGAAAATGTATTCGATGCAACAGCAAGATGATAGAAGACTGCGGCATAAAGATAAAAGGCGCAGGTTATGGAATTGTTTTAACCGATGATGCAAGCAAATGGTTTGGCGGACGCATTGGAGAACCCAAAGCTGCAATATGTCCTGAGTGCGGTGAGGTATCCATTTATTTAGAAGATGTAAAGAAATTAAAAGACAAGCGATAAGAAAAAATAGAAAGACATCACAACGAAACGCCTAAAAATCCAATAGCCTAAAAACATGAGGCAGAAGAGGTTAAAATGTATAAAATAAAGATTATCGCATTCACCATTTTAATGGTAGCTTCACTATATGCCTGTGGTGAAGCGCAGAACTTAGCGGACATAAGTACTGCTGTAAATGACGATTACACAGCTATCATATGGGAAGAGAGAACCTATGTACCGTTTTGCGTGGTTTCTAAAAGCGATTGCGGAGCATTGATCGGGTACGTCAATGGAGACACTGAGGACAGGGTATGTGAATACAAAGATTATCCGACGGCAGAATGGATTGCAAATTACCTGACAGTGGACGGCGGTGCGCTTCTATATAAAGAAGAGAATGCAGATGACATACCAGATGGCCTGCAGTCAGAATACAAATGGAATAATGGGAGATAGATGGAATATTATGAAAGCATTGAAGTCTGCAATATAGAACAGGATACATTTAAACTGTGGAAAACAAAAAGGGCGGTTACCGTAACCAATGGTAAAAATCAGAAAAAACCATCTACAATAGTCACAAAAATGTTTTTATCAGAGACGGCATTGTTAATATAACAATCTGGAATTACAGAAATCCTGTCATCCCCGGAGTTGTCAGGAATGATGTCGTGATCGGTTCATAAGTGTGTCACTGTAGGTCGTTGAATGTTTTAAATTTGATCATATAATTTTATTCAGGATGCAGTAAAAACCTGAGCCGCGCATTCCGTGAGATCACGATTTAAGAGTGAGGGGCGATTTTGTGAGACAAATTTATAGATCACTCCGAATTGTTACAATGAGCGGCTGTGAATAACAACTTGATTCTGCAGATTTATTGTTGAAAGGATGAAAGCAGGATGGAATATTTGAAAAATTCAAACTGGATATGGAACCCGTGCTGGGATGTGCAGGATAAAGAAAATCCGCGGCTTATGCTTTTTAGAAAAAAGCTGGAGCTGTTAGAAGAGCCGATGGAAGGAAAGCTGTGTATTTCGGCAGATACCAGATATAAGTTATATATCAATGGAAAGTTGGTGCAGACCGGGCCGAGCAGAGGAGACAATCAGGTGTGGTTTTACGATACTGTGGATGTCTGTACGTTTTTAAAGAAAGGGATCAATGTCGTGGGCGTGTCTGTCCTTCGTTACCCGCAGGATCCGGCGACAGGGAATCATGGGATGTTTCGGACATCTGCGCCGGGATTGTATGTGACTGGAATAATAAAAGATCTGAGAGGAAGCGAATATGATCTGTCCGCAGATGCTTCCTGGAGATGTATGACAGATTGCAGCGTGACATTTTACCGTGAAGAAGAACGGTTTGCACCGCTTGTAATTCATGAACATGTATATGGAAACCGAAATATTTTTGGATGGAAATATGCAGCGTATGATGACAGCGGTTGGGAACATGCGCAGGCATATAAGAACATACAGATGCCGCAGTCTGTCAGTCCGGGAAATTTAATGCCTAGAAATATTCCGTTTATGTATCGAAAAAAGCGAATATTTCAGGATATTATGGAATTGAGGCAGTTAAAAGGTTCGAAAGAAAATGGGATAGATTTTGCGGAAGTCAGGAAAGAAAACACAGTTTTGGGACATTCACAAGACGGAAACGATCTTGCGGAAGTCAGGAAAGAGAACACAGTTTCGAGACATTCGCAAGATCGAAAGGCTTTCTTGGAAGGCAGGAAGGAAAACACAGAGCCAGAACATTTACAAGACTGGAAAGTTTTTTTGAAAGGCAGGAAGGAAAGCACAGCACCGGGACATTTACAAAACTGGAAAGCCTTTTTGAAAGGCGAGAAAGAAATTACAGTACCTGGACATTCACACGTGGTTGTGGAACTGGATGCAGGGGAAGAGATGACAGGCTATATCCGGGCAGCCTTTGCGGGCGGCAGGGATGCAGAAGTATCCCTGCTTTATTCAGAAGCGTATGTACAAGAGGGCTTTATCGGCCCAGAGCGGATTCCGGTCAAGTCAGACCGCAGGGACAATAAGCATGGGCATCTGCAGGGATATGAAGATATTTACCATGTAGCGGGCATGGGAGATAAAAGTCAGCAGGAAGTCTATGAGTCGTACTGGTTTCGGACGTTCCGTTTTGTCCGGCTGAGTATTCGGACAGCAGAGGAAAGTCTTACGCTGTGCGGTCTGGATTATGAGGAAACGGGGTATCCGCTCGAAATTGTCTCTGAGGTTCACACATCTGACCCGTCTTTGGATGCAATATGGGAAATCAGTGCGCGGACTCTGCAAAGATGTATGCATGAAACTTATGTGGATTGTCCGTTTTATGAACAGCTGCAGTACATCATGGATGCGAGGCTGCAGATCTTATACACCTATGCGGTAAGCGCAGACGACCGTCTGGCGAGAAAATGTATGGATGATCTGCGGCGTTCCCAGCGTTATGACGGGCTGCTGAACTGTTCCTATCCAAACTGCAATACGAATGTCATTCCGGGATTTTCTATTTATTATATCCTGATGGTTTACGATCATATGATGTACTTTGGAGACAGGACACTGGCAGAAGAGCATATGCCGGCGATTGAGCAGATTCTTCATTATTTTGAAAATCATCTGACAAAAGAAGGGTATGTGGAAAAGATCGGCGGTGTGAATATGGAAGCCAGATTCTGGTCTTTTATTGACTGGGCGGCTGAATGGAATGATACGAGCGGTATGCCGCCGGCAGGGTTTGACGGCTCTCTTACGATGGAAACGCTGCTGTATATCTATGGCTTGCAGCATACGGCAGCTCTTGCGGATTTTCTTGACCGGACGGAAATGGCAGAAATGTATCGGGATAAGGCCTGCAAGGCTCAGACAGCAGTCCGTACATACTGCATGGGTACAGACGGGATGGTGCAGGATGGGCCGGGAATCGATGAGTACAGCCAGCATTGTCAGGTATTTGCACTGCTTACAGATACTGTTGATCTGGAAACGGGAAGGCGGAACCTGTTAAAAACCATCGAGGAAGCTGGATATACGCAGTGCACAGTTGCCATGCGATTTTATCTTTTCCGTGCATTGGAAAAAGCAGGGCTGTATGCTTTTACGGACAGGTATTGGGAGACATGGAGGAATATGGTAAAAATGAACTGTACGACCTGTGTAGAGTCAGAAGCATATGCGAGGAGCGAATGCCATGCATGGGGCGCGTTAATTCTTTATGAGCTGCCTGTTATAGTACTGGGTGTGCGTCCGGCGAAGCCCGGTTTTAAAAAGGTGCAGATAGCTCCAGTGTCAGGCTATCTTACATCAGCTTCCGGGGCTGTAAAAACGCCGAGAGGGGAGATACAAGTATCATGGAAGGTGGAGGACGGTGAATGGAAGGTGGATTATGAGGTGCCGCAGGGGCTGGAGATAGAGTTTCATGCAGACGGAGTTTCGTCATTTGCTTGAATGTTGGTCCGTCAATGGCAGGTATGTTAAAAGGTTATTTGGCAGGGGTGATTTTCAATATCTCCGGGTCTGATTCCCCGCAGCTCTGCTGCGCAACAAACTAATACCGAGCAAAGCGAGGTTGGTTTTTTGATACCCCGCAGCTTGCTGCGGGGTCATTCATCTAGCTGAAGCACATTTTCATAATTATCACAAAAGGTGCGAAAACCTAATAGATCGTTAAATACTTTTGCTGCCTGATGGTCAGGATAATATCTTTCATATTTCTGTATCGCTGACGGGATGCTTTTTATCCGGTAATCTATGGTAAAGCAGCACTTAATATGCTTCAGGATAGTTTTCTTGCAGAAGACACTGTACATGATGCATTTGTCCATATTGCCAAAACATGGATTTCATTTTCATGTCACGATTCTTTATGCAGGAAGTGTAATCTTTTCATTCGTAAACAACCTCTTGCGGTATTCCGCAGGCGTGATCTGGTACTGCATTTTAAAGATCCGGTAGAAATAGCTGGAATTTGCATATCCTACCGTATCGATGATATTCTGTATCGGTATTTCCGGGTTTTTCAGCAGCTCACAGGCTTTTGTCAGCTTAATATCCTGAATCAGCCTGGTAAAGCTTTTGCCTGTATATTCACTGAGGATCCGCGTCATCTGCCGCTCACTGTAATTAAAAAATTGAGCAAATTCTTTCAAGGTAATTGTATCGTAGTGCTCAGCCAGATAGCGGAGCATAAAGATAATATTCTGTTCGTTCTTATGGCCGGTAGGGTTTGGCACAAGTACATCTTTTTCGTGCCTGCGCAGCAGCTTGATAAAAAAATTGATCAAAAGGCTGTTCAGCAGCGTATCATAATAGCTTTGCTGATTGTTAAATTCATCGATAATTTCTTCAATCCGCTCTTGAATCAGAGTATCTTTTCCGGTTTTAAAATAAATATAAGTCTCTGAGCCCGGCGAGAGGATTGCGTGGGAGAAAAAGTCAAATAAAGTCCCATGCTGCGGCAGCGAATCTAAAAATGTCTGCTTAAATGTGGCGCTGCGGATCATTAAATTGTAGACGATGCAGTCATCGGAAAATGCGCTGACGGAATGGACGGTTTTTGGGGCTACGATACAGATGTCGCCTGTGTGCATATGCATCGTTTGGGAAGCAAAATGATTCTCACAGGAGCCGTTTAGGACGCACATGACTTCAAAAAAACTATGGGAATGTTTAAAGGCAGCAGAATATCGCGCATGGCGCATGACCATGACATCCAGAAAATATGGAAAGTTTGTTTCAAATAATGCGTCCTGCGGCAGCAGGTTATTGTCATAGGCTGCGAACAGCTGGGCGCTTTCGGGAACTAAGCGGTTGATTTCTGATACTGTTTTTGGAAGCTCCAGATGGGCATTTGGATTTTTTGTATGCAGTTCTTTAAAAAATAATTCATTTGGCTGTAACGGCACGAGAAGCTTGTTTCCTTTCCACATAGTAAACATAGATTCCTTTCATTCTTTCGTGTTTTAAACAATATAGTAAACATAGATTTCTATCATTTCTTTGTAACAGTTCAGATAAAGCGTTACATATTGGCCGTAAGGACGCTGAGAGAGGGAATCTGCCCGGTCTGTCGGCATCCGTTCCAGAATGCTAAGAATCCCTAAGCATTCTGGAAAAGTCACCAGAAGACGGGCCTGCTCCCCTCATCCGGCGTCCGGGTGTCCATATATGTAACACTGTATCTGAACTGTTACATTTCTTTAGTAGTTTCACACAATACGGTGTAAACATAGATTCTTTTCATTTCTTTAGTGCTCATACCATTTGCTGATACTGTAATTATACAAAAAAACACAACAGAAAGAAAGGCATCCGGCCGCAGATGTCAGATTTGGACAATCGGCTTGTCGGTTTAGGTCGTTGTCCACAACGGCCTCCTCTTTTATGATAATACTATAAAAATTCGAGAAGAAAAACTGCTGATAAAAGAAACAGGAGGATTTAGATTATGACGCACAGACGTTTTTTCGGGGTCGGCGAACCCCTCATCCAAAGGGAAGCGGATACAAAGATTCCTGCATGGGCTTATCTGGATCTTGTGAAAGGCTTGGGGTGCAGTGCTTATCGTTCATGGATGCATATTACGGATATTTTAAAGGATCCTGTCACGCCAGATGAAAAAATGGTGGAAAGGCACCGTCAGCTGCTGGAGCGGGCAGTGGAGCTTGACATCGAGGTAACAGGAATGAGCCATGAATGGTTCCTGCCGGAGGGATGTAGGCAGAGGAAGGGACACGCGATGCCGAAAAGGGATTTGACGCCAGGCAGTCTGTACCGCCAGACGCTGGATATGCTGGAAGAATCTTGATGTACGATGGCAGGGTTGTTTCCACAGGTGGCGATCTGGGAGGTAGGAAATGAATGGAACCTAAATGCGTTTCTTCATCCAGATGGATTTTTAGATGGTGATATGAAGCATCCGTTTACGGCAGATGAAAAAATGGATATTGCCGTAGACCTGCAGTATTTTTCTGCAAAAGGGGGTGCGAAGGGGAAATCCGAATGCGAAAGTGGCATCCTTTTCACCGGCTCTGAGCACGCCGACGCTTGGCGGCGACATGCCAGACTTTCTGCCGGTTATGTTCGGGGCGGCGTGGACACTGGATAAGATGTACAGCCGTATCAAGTCCGGAACATTCTGGTCTGATAACACGGATGACTATTTTGACATTGTGTCGTGGCATCCATATGTGTTTACGAATAAGATCGTGGATGGAGACTATGACCTGTTTTTAGATGTAGAGGAACCGGACAGCTTATGGAAGGCATATGGGGATTCTGTGTATAAGGTCATGCGAAAGTATGGGGACGGGCATAAGGAGATCATTATGACGGAGACCGGGTTTACAGACTGCGGAAATCCTCAGTGGGAAGAGCGGTATGCATATTATAACAAAAAAATACTTGAGATGGCTGCGGGTATGGAAAATGTGCGGACACTGCATAATTTCCGCCTGCTATGCGAAAAGGCGATGCTGGAGCGGGAAGGGATCGAGAGCAATCAGATCGGCGGGCTGACGGAGGTCTATTTCGGGCTCTTTACCGAGCCGTCAGACGGATGCGTGCCGAGGAAGCGCGCACTGGCAATACAGGAAGTGACGGGAAGTACGGCGGATTTATATGAGCTTGGTAAAAAAGTATGTGAGATGCTGAGGCTTCCATAAATAAAGGCAGAGTGTAAGGCTGGGCAGCTGGGAAAAAGAAAGCTCTTATTAAGTAAAAAGTGAAAACAGGAGGAAAATCAATGTTTAGTTATGCTTCAAAAACAAATGATCCGAATACGAAGCTGGGATGGAATGACAGGATCGGCTATGGAATCGGAAATTACGGGATGGCGTGGGTAAATGGTCTGATGTCTGCATTTTTTATGACATATCTGACCGATGTATCTTTAGTGGATTCCGTGGCAGCAGGTACGATTATCGCCATTTCAAAAATATTTGACGGTGTGTCAGACCTGATTATGGGACGTATCGTGGATGGGACGAAATCGAAGCTTGGCAAAGCGAGGGTATGGCTTCTTCGGATGTGTATCCCGATGGCGGTTGCTACCATTCTGCTGTTCAGTATCCCTGCTTCTATGGAAGGGATGATAAAATATGTGTACATATTTGTAATTTATAACCTTGTGAACTCGGTATTTTATACATCTATGTTCGTGCCGTACAATTCGATGATTGCGCTGACGACTACGGACGGGTATGAACGCGGTATGATGGGAAATATCAGTATGATCTTTCAGACGATTGCTAACATTACGATGAATACGTTTTTTATGAAATGGCTGATTCTTTTTGGAAATGGCGACATGCATAATCAGGGCGCATGGACAAAAGCAGTGATGATAGTAGGCGTATTTGTAGTCGTATCTGCTGTCCTTTGTGTGATGGGGACAAAAGAGCGTGTGAATGAGCAGATCACACCAGATGGTAAGCCGAAGGATGATGTACCAGTGCTGACAGCGGTGAAGTGTCTGTTCCAGAACAGATATTGGCTTACAATGATTTTATGCATGTTTTGTATTTTCTTTATTATAGTTATGTATTCGGCTGGCGCTATTTATTATTCACAGTATGTGCTTGGAGATGTAGCGCTGTATACACCGATTAATAATGCATTATCTATTTCGCAGTTTGCTACGATGTTCTTTACACCGATTTTTATGAAGAAATTTGGAAAGCACAGAACCTATCAGCTGGGGCTGATTGGAATGGGGCTTGGATTTGCAGGGACAGGAGCCTGCGGTGCAAATATGATGCTTTTGATCATCTTTAATGTCTTAAAGGGCATCGGACTGGGTGCAGCGGGCGGCATGGCATTCGGCATGGTTGCTGATACGATTGAATACGGCGAATGGAAGACTGGTGTAAAGACGGTAGGTATGGGCAATGCGGCGATCTCAGCGGCTCAGAAGCTGGGGCTTGGAATCGGGCAGGCTGTCATGGGCTGGATTCTTGCAGCAGGCGGCTATGTAAACGGAGCGGAAACGCAGAGTGCCGGCGCTCAGGCAGCGATCACTTTTCTATATAACTGGCTGCCTGTGATCTTGATTGCTGTATGCTTTGTGATTATGCTTTTCTATAGGCTGGATAAGGAGATGCCGACAGTACTGAAAGAACTGGAAAAGCGCAGAAATAAAAAATAGTATTTAGATACTGATTTAACTTGTAGATGTAAATGCCGAGGCTTTCCGGTACTTAAGCAGGATACTTGGAACAGCTGCAGCTTGTGAATGTAGTTTGATAAAGGATATAGAAAAAAAGAGAGCTTCGGCATTCATAATGTTGGAACAGGGGAGACTGTCCGAAACTAAAAATTGGGCAGATTGAACTGGTTAATCCGGAAATTGTGACATGCGGAACCGGACTATCCAAAATTAAAAATTGGGCAGATTGAACCGCAAAATATAGTATCAGTCAATGCGGATGGCAACAAGATGATGTGGTCTAAAAATTTAGAAAAGGAGTTTTCGGACAGTCTGAGGGGGTCATTTAAACATGGGGAATACACGAAGAAGGAAGGAGAACAGCATATGAGCGAATATATTGTGCAGACAACATGCGGTAAGGTGAAAGGCTATCTGCGGGAAGGGCGCATTGAATATCTGGGAATTCCTTATGCAAAGCCGCCGGTGGGAGAGCTGAGATTTAAAAGGGCGCAAAAGCTGGAAGCATGGGACGGTGTATTTGATGCGAAAGAATACGGCTCGCAGGCTGTGCAGCATGATGAGGGCATAAATCAGGGGACGGAAGACTGTCTGAGTGTCAACGTGCAAAGGCCTGTCGAGGGAGAAGGGCTGCCCGTCTTTGTATTTATACATGGCGGCGGCTATACGACAGGTTCAGCCAGTGTCCCTCTTTATAATGGAAAGCATTTTGCAGAAGAAGGGCTGGTGTTTGTTTCGTTTCATTACCGTGTGGGCGTGCTGGGGGTTTATGATTTTACGACGTATCCGGGATGTGAGGGTTTTGAAAGCAACTGCGGTATTTCTGACCAGATTATGGCTATGCAGTGGATACACGATAATATAGCAGCATTTGGAGGAGATCCAGACAATATCACGATTAACGGAGAGTCGGCAGGAGGGGCGAGCGTCGTGAATATGCTGGCAATACCTGAAGTGAAAGGCCTGTTTCAAAAAGCCATTGCCCAGAGCGGTCTGCCAAACTGTGTATGTACGCATGAAACAGCCAGACAGAACATAGACCTATATCTTGAGGGGATGGGAATGACAGAAAAAGATATTCCAAAGCTGAAAGAGATGGATCCGTTTGAGATGCTCAAAGGGATTGCGTATGTGTCCCAAAAGCATCAGTATAAAAATCCAGGCATGTTTCTGCCCGGCCCGGTTATTGACGACCTGCTTCCGGTTCGTCCGATTGAGGCAATAAAAAAAGGCAGTGCGAAGGATGTAAAGCTGATTATTGGAACGAATATGCATGAAGGATCCATGTTTGTGCATCCAGAGAATACGGGATTTCCAAATTCGTGGGCGATGGTTGCAGAGATGATGGAAAGAAACGGACATGCGGAGTCTATTCCCCAAATAATTGATTATTATCATCCGTCCAGAAATGACAGGCTGGCAGAATTAAAAGCACAAAGAGAGCTTTCTGTGAGCAGTGTGCCGCCGATTCCAGAGGAGCTCCAGCTGGAAGGCGCTTATCCGTTTATTGAGTTTGCTACAGATTATGCATTTCAGATGCCGTCAGTGAAAGTGGCCGAGGCGCAGAGACAGTATACAGAAGATGTCTGGATGTATCGTTATGAGTATATTTCACGGTCGGGCTGGGAGAGCGGGAGTCTGGCGTCTCATGCATATGAGCTGCCGCTTTGTTTTAAAAATATGGATTTCCATTTCAGCCGGTTTGTTTTTAAGGATGAGCCGGAAGAAATCGTAAATACATTGATGAATGAGATACATGGCTCATGGGTGCGGTTCGCTAAGACCGGAGATCCTAACCCGGAATGGCTGCGGTATGCGGGATTTGATTCTGCGGTGCGGATTTTCGACAGGGAAAGCAGGACGATCCGCTTAGACCGGACAGGATTGATGCAGGCATGGGGCGATCTGAGGTTTTATGAAGATTAACAGAATAATACAAAGTAAACACATACAAGTAATAGAGCAAAAATCACTTTATGGCCTTTCACAGGCTCGTAGAGTGATT
>CANDMV010000154.1 GCA_947385875.1 uncultured Eubacterium sp.
TAGCTTCCGGCCTTAGGCCGGGGCGGACTGGGTGCCGCGACCGTACGGTGCCACAGCGCAGATGCAGAATACTTAGGGCTTCTTAGCATTCTGGAAAAGTCACAGGAAGACGGGACAGCTCCTCTCACCCGGCGTCCGGGTCAAATGTAACACCCTATCTGAACTGTTACTTTTATAGCTATTGATTTTTTCAATCACACAGAATATACTGGTCTGGGAAAACTAGCGAAACACATTTCCTAACTATTCACAATCAGGAGTATGCTATGAACATATCAGAATACCAAAACTATCAGGAAAAGAAAGCCCATTTTGACGCTTCGTTTCCATACAATACATATCCCTGCTGCATTCCACAGGACTTTCCGAGTGTACCGCTGCACTGGCATACGGAAATGGAGATTATTTACATAAAAAAAGGCTGCGGCCTTGTGTCGATTGACCTATCCTCCTCCCTTGTCAATGAAGGCGATATTATTTTCGTAACACCCGGACAGCTGCATGAAATCGCGCCTTATGAAAAAATTCGCATGGAATACGAAACCATCCTGTTTGATCTGTCTATGCTGATGAGTAAAAATAATGACCTGTGTACCACTGATTTTTGGCTGCCGCTGCGGCATTCCCCGATTCTTGCAAAAAATATTTATACATCAACAGATCCAAAATACGGAAAAATTTCTTACTGGCTGGATCAGGCAGATGAAATCTGCAAGACCTTTCCGCCTGCCTATCCGCTTGCCATAAAGAGTTATCTGTTTGCTCTGTTCTATGAATTGTTTTCCGACGGGAATGCAGCTGCCCCCAAAATACCGCTTCCGTCTTTAGAAAAGCTGAAAATCATTATTAAATATGTGGAAAATCATTATCAGGAGAAAATTACCATCGAGCAGATTGCTTCCCACTGTGATTACAGTCCGTCTCACTTTATGAAGTTTTTTAAACATGCTATGGGGATCTCGTTTATCAGCTACCTGAACGATTACCGCCTGATGATGGCAGCAAGACTGCTGCTCGCCTCTGATTCCTCAGTTTTATCGATTGCGCAGGAAGTGGGGTTTGAAAATTTATCTTATTTTAACCGAAGCTTTAAGCAAAAATTCCAGATGTCTCCGCGAGTGTACCGCAGTACTGCCAGATTATGACCGATTTTTATTCTAAAAACGAAAAAGGTGCAGAGCCTTTTCCTATAAAGGCTTTACACCTAAAATAATTTGTTCGTTATCTGTTCGTTTCGATGGGTTCCATGACTTCTAAAAGAATGCTGTCAAATTCATCTTCAAGTTCTTCTCTTTGATCCCGAGGCACAAGTTTTAATAGTTTTCTAACAAAAACTGTTAATTTGTTAATGTATCGTAATTGAATATCTGTCATACCATCACCTGCTTTCTATTTGATCGCTTGTATCACTGCAACGTAAGCATATCACTGCTTTGATATTCCGTCTATTCATTTTCAATATACCGCTTTATTTAATTATATTACCGGTTACTTTTCACATCTCAAGTATTACTATTCCCGCAATCGATAGGATGCATTCTGTTTTCCCATTGATACTACAAAAGATAATTTGTCAGCCTTTTCCAGCATGTTATCCGGGACTTCAAAAATCAGCTCTCCGTCTTTTGACTCTCCCGCATCCAGCACGGTGCTGTTTAAGCATCTGCTGTCATTGAGCGCATCTACACAGTCATAGACATGCTTGCGCTTCTCATCCATAATCTGTACAACCGGGTCCTCCGATACCTGATAGACCGCCGGAAGAAATGTATCCGTCCCATCCCCGCAGTTTTTGACAGAAAACTCCGCACGCACGTACTGACATCCATCATTCGGCGTATATCGAAATACTCCCACATCAAAAGACTTTACAGCCTGATAAGAATGATAAGTAATCTCCCAGTTGCCTAAAATCACAGACTCCCCGCTGGAAAGCTCGGAATTCAGACCTGAGGTATGATCAATCAGCGTCATATAGGCATCCGGGTCATTGACATGATGATAGATATACGATAAAGTATCTGCTGCCATGATCTCAGGATACTGCGCTGCTTCTTCGGATAAATCTTTAAAAATAGAATACGGCGGCTCTTCCATGACATTTCCCAGACGGCGAAGAAATCTTCCTGTCCCTGCTTCATACAAATCCATCGATGTGCTGGAATATACTTCCTGTATTTTGGTAATATTGCCGGATTGATCTTTATAAAAATCACCGTACGAATAATTCGGTGTCAGTATCAGAATATAATCAGCTTCGTCCAGAGAAGCCGGACACTCATCCTCAGACAGACCCAGCATAAAATCACCAAGCAGACGCAGCTTTGACGGGGAATCCTTCCAGTCCTCTCCATATGGATTTCTGTAAAACGCAGCAACCTTCTTTCCTTTCAGCTTAATCTTTTTTGAACTGCTGCCTGAATCCAGCGCTTTTAGCCTGTCTTTTTTGGAAAGACTGTCTAAATACTCCAAATTTAAATCCTCACTAATTGTAACTGTAAGCTTCGTAGTATAATAACCCTTTCCAGTGATCTCCGATTTTGCCTTATACTCATCTTTGCCAAACTTTTCCGAAAGTACCGGCAAGAGTTCTTCATGTACAAAGTTTACATAAGCAAGTGCTTCTTGTGCTGTATCTGCCTTAATCCGGTCATCATTCAGATAACTGTGAATATAAGTCTGGTTCCAGTCGCCTTTTTCCCAGTCCTCAAAATATCCCGCCTGCATCAAAACGTCCATCGTTTCTGAAATATTTCTCGGATTTTCTTCAATCCACTGATCTACCGTATCCTGAAACTTCATCGCATAGCTTTCATCATCCGGCATATCTGCAATCAGCTGTGATAATGTCTGGCCATCCAAATGATCCGCCGCCGCAAATAATGCCTCATAGCAGTCATACGGATAAAAAGCTTCCCCGACAGCAGACCAGAATCCCTTTTCGTCCTCTGTTACTTTTGCTAAAAACTGTTCCGCATAATCTGCGCTGACCGGAAAATCAAACTGATATAAATCCCTATTTTTCGCTGATACATCGGTGCCTGTATTTGTTTCCTCAGAATCCGCATATTCTAACGCGCACATAAGTGCCACTGCCTTAAATTGACTGCTTATGGAATGACTCTCGGAGCCCGCTTCCTCCTTTAACGCTTCGAAATCAATTTCATCCACATGTTCCGCTGCGTATGAGTAAAAATCCCCGCTCTCCTTCGCCTGCTTCCAGTGCGATTCTGCCAAAGATGATTTTTGGCCCTGACACGCTGAAAAGACAGTAAGCATAAACAACATGCCTGCTGCCAGTATTGTCTTTTTTTTCATTGATGATCCTCCCACGCTCCGTTTTTTCATTGAAAACATGCCCCGCATTTTCAAAGTTTTTTCGGCTATTGCCTTCTAATGTTACTGCTAGATACGCATTTTGTCAAATTATATTTAAGTATTGCATTTTTTGTCAATTATGATATACTGATAAGTAAGAGCTCTGGATTTATAAATTATCTGCAGTTATTATTTTTAAGGGGCATTAGCGCAGTTGGGAGCGCGTAACATTCGCATTGTTAAGGCCACGGGTTCGATTCCCGTATGCTCCATTATTCAAAAAGAATTCCTCATCTATCCAAATTCGCCTGATAATAAGGCTCTCCAGAACAGCAGCAAGAACTGGATGTCCCATATTATCCGGGACATCCAATATCACATATTCTTAACTCCCGTCTGCGGCAGCTGTGCTTCCCCGCCATAAAAGAGTTATTTCTTTACATATACTTTTGTTTTAAATGTTACAGAATCCCCACTGGACAGATTAATGGTCGTCTTAATCACTGCGCTTCCCCGCCTGCGCGCCCTTACCCTGCCTGTTCTGCTTACAGATGCTACGTTTGACTTCGTAGAACGGAATGTAATGCTGTCTATACTCCTTTCGCGGATGTCGTACCATTCTTCTTCTGAAAGGTCATCAAACTCGCTCCCTCCGGCGGCAACAATCTGTATGTCAAATATTTCTCCTTTATAGATTGTCTTTTTTGCCGGGGATACCCGAAGGTCCTCCGGAATCAGTGTATTTGCTTCCATAACATCCGGATCCGGGTCTGTCTCATAGTCCGTATCAAGGTCTTCCCCTTCCAGATCATCGTCTATCAAATCATTGTCTTCCCGATACTGATAGTCTTCACCGTCTCCCCCTGCCTGTACGCTTGCAGGCACCGAAAGCCCGCACATGACAGATGCCAGCAGTACTGCCGCAATTCTTTTTTTCATTATGTTTTTCCTCCTTTTACTTAAAAACTTTACTGTATATATGTTCTTATTATCCAGACGATTAAGCTTTGATAGATCCTGCTGCCTCAACGGATGCTGTAATATTCATCTTCTGCAATCTAACTGCAGACTATCTGCCAGCCAGAAACCAGATGCCTTTCTGCCGTTTTGATCTCCTGCTTTTAATCCTAGATAATTAAAAACACCATTCTTTATATGTTCAAATGTCCTGCCTTCGGCTTCTCAGGATGCGAAGGCATTCGGTTCTTATATTTTTATGCACTCTTTGCGATGATAAGTTCATCCTAATTTGCAATAGCATAGGAAGACTGTCCTCCCCCGCTCTTTTTCAGCTTTACTGAACACGGCCTGCTCCAGCTTCCATAATAGGTTTTCTTTCCCACTTTTTTATAGGTTCTGACTTTTAGGAACATCTTCTTTGTGCCGGTCTTGTATTTTGTCAGATGGAGTCCTGTTTTACTGGTCTTTTTCCGGCTCTGGCCTGAAAACTTCTTATTGTAGGCAAGCGCGTACTCGTAGCCGTCTGCCATTTTTTCCGGCTTCCACTTAAAGTATACCCCGCTTTTTTGCCACTTGGCTTTTGTGATCTTTCCACAGCGCGGCACCGCGGTGAGCTTGAATCTGCGGACGGCGGACTTATAGCCGTTCCCGCCGGATGCTTTGATTTTAATGTATGCCGGGCCGTAACCTTTTACTGTGACTGTGCCGGATGCATCTATGGAGAAGATGCTGTTATTGCTGCTTTTATAAGTCAGCTTTCCGGTTCCGGTTGTTGCCGCATTCAGTGAAAAGACCGAGCCATAGGCTGCTCTGCCTTTTTTGATTGCTGTGGAGTGATAGGTGATTTTCTGGGATGTTTTTGGTGTGGATTGTTGGATGGAAGAAAGGCTGATCCTCACTGGTATGTTACGATTTTCATATGTTCCGTCTCCTAGCTGTCCGCTTGAATTATTTCCCCACATATACAAGCTCCCATCTTTGACTACTGCCCCGCCGAAGTCTCCGCCCAGACTAAACGTCTGGACATTGTCCATCACCTTTACCGGATTGTTGCACCCCTCATTCGTTCCGTTTCCTAGCTGTCCGCTTGAATTTCCTCCCCACATATACAGGCTCCCATCCTTGGTCAATGCCCCGCCAAAATCAAATCCCAGACTAAACGTCTGGACATTGTCCATCACCTTTACCGGACTGTTACCATTCTCATTCGTTCCATCTCCCAGCTGACCGCTTGAATTTCTTCCCCACATATACAGGCTCCCATCCTTGGTCAATGCCCCACTGTAATGATTTCCCAGACAGAACATCTGGACATTGTCCATCACCTTTACCGGACTGTTGCGATCCTCATTCGTTCCATCTCCCAACTGACCACTATAATTATTCCCCCACATATATAAGCTTCCATCTTTGGTCAATGCCCCGCCGACATAGACATCTCCCATGTAGCTATTTCCCAGACTGACTGTCTGGACATTATCCATCACCTTTACTGGTTCGCTATGGTATCCATCCTCTATGCAAAAATCCCGGAGCTTTTCAATTTTGCAGATGCATACAGCCCTCTGCACTTCCGGGCTGCTAAAAACACAAAAAGCAGGCTGTATCACATCTTACAGATAATACAGCCTGCTTTTTACCTAAAAAATTTCCCCTATTAATAAAAATATTTTCCTGTTTTAATCAGCTCGAACAGCGGATGTTTTCTCTTTTTTTCATTTGTAATTCACCTCCATTACCCTTCGCATCTATCCCGGCATTATTCCAGAATCATTTCAACCATACCGGCGGCCGCATGAACTTTCTCCTGCTATCTCAAATAATTTCAATCCCCAAAAATCCGAAGCCATGCATGCAAGAAGCTCATCTTCTGTAATGGAATTTAGCCGCATAATATCAAAATCCCCAAAATATGTATTCTCGTAATCATGCAGATCCTCCAGCACAAACTCATATTCTGGATCCAACAACGCCCGCAGCCCAAGAAATGCCTTTCCCATTTTTTCAACCGGATAATGCTCCGGGAAAAACCCGCACACTGCACTGCAAAAATCTGAATCATATTCCTTCGTCTCATTCCCGCGGCTGTTCTCATATTCAAAATTCTCATTTCTGGCAATCCCAAGGATTTTCCAATTTAAATACCATGCTATAATCTTTTGTTAGCCTTATCATCTGTTTGCTTCTGCTGCTATGGCAGTCTCCATTTTTCCCATGCAGTCGTTTTTATATTCTAGCACAGTTTCTGATTTCACGCCATATCTGACAGGTATACGTTTTATTCTTTGGCAACAGTTCTGCCAAATGCTGATCTGCCGCTTCTTCTGCTCCGGCATCCCGTTCCCGTGAGCTCCTGTTTACAGACTATCGCTCTTGATGCTGTGTTATCCATAAATTTCTAATACTCTTTCAACGCTTTTTCATGTTCCGCGCATACAACTTCAGCATAAACTCTGCAAAATCTATTAGTTCCTTTATTATGGAACAGTTTTGAAAACATTGTAACATCAAGATATGAATTTTATGTAGAAATTTCTCGAACCTTCAGATTTCTTGTATTGTTCCCATAAGTCTGATCTTTAACATTTCACACCCAACTTTTAGATTATTAATTTCAGTCCTATTTGGGGTCAATAAAAAAGGAGCAGACACTATAAATCCTTGTAAAATCAAGGTTTCCTGTGTTGCTCCTATAATAACTCACTAACATCCCTCAACCATGCACCTGCTGCCTGGTCGGAGACAAAATGCGGCTTATCACACATCTTGCCTTCGCCAAAAGCGAGCAGGCTTAGTTATTTATTTTCTCCAGAAAATACAGTATGCTGACGCCTATATGCATCATTGTCCTTCTGACCCAGTTCCTGCTCTACCTGCGCCAGTTTTTTCTCCAATTCTCGGATTTTCTTTTCATCCCCGGAAGCTGACTGAATCTGCTGTTCCAATTCCTGCTTTTTCTCCTTCAGTTTTCTGATCTCCCTATCAACAGCGTCTGTATTGCCAACGCAGACCTCCGGCTTTCCCTGTCTGTTTCCTCCTGCTTTCGGCACTTTGCCATCCGCGCCTTCCTTAGAACGATCTGCATCTGCAATCGGTTCTTCCTTCCCATCTGTATGGTCAGCCTTATTCGGATCATTATAAAAGATTTTCCTGCCTCCGTTCTCGTCCCTTCCTACCCGGTACAGTCCGACAGGCTCTTTCCCCGATTTTTTACTGCTGATGTATTCATCCTGCGGTCTGGACAGTTTACCGGAGTCCTCTTTTGCTTTCTCCGCTCTTTCAGCAGCCTGTCTCTCCTTTACCATCTCTGCGTAGCTGCTTCTGGTTTGATCGTAGTTTCCATGAATCTGCATCGCCATATGCGTACCTCCTTCTAGTTGATATGATTGGACAGCTCATTTACTGATCGCTGTCCTTCTCTTTTTCGGCTATATGATGCAGCTGATTCATTCATCTGAAGCGAGATGCCTTATGGATGCCGTGAAATGATTGGGCACGAAAGAAATCTGAATTAAGTCGTCGTTTTCTACTGTACTGTTATAAAATATAGCAGTTTCCTTATCTGAATTAGTCAAAATGGAAACTCAGGACCGGAGTCAGTCCGCTGGAGCGTGTTTGAAAAATGCTTTCTGTGAGATGTACCCACAGGGCATGATATGGAGAATTTATCCCAAATTTATGAGGCATAGCGGGCTATGCTGATTAAATTTGGGATGAATTATCCGCAAAGTGGGGAGTGCAAATCGCGGGAATGATTTTTCAAACACGCTCTAGCCGTTATATACATATCAATAACACTATTTGCAGCCATAAGAAATATTTTCAGCATATTCGTCCAAGGTTCTCTTGATGTTAAAGCATCTATCACGATATTTGTGTCATTCAAAACTTTCATTTACTCAGCCTTTCTGCCCTTGATTCCTCTATGTCTGCATCTTTTGGCAAAATTCCAAATAGCGACTTTGCTTGCTGTATCTACCCGGTTCTGATGAGGATTCACTAATTTTGCCACAACTTTCTCATTCTTTGTAATCAGAATATCCTCCGATGCCGATAAAAGCAGATACTTTCCTAAATTATTCTTTAATTCTGTGGCTGTAATCGACATACCATCACTTCCTTTCCTTATATTATTATTTTATACGAATCGTACGATTATATCAATTATTTTAGGCATTCCAAAAAGACCTTGCAAACAGTAAAAATATCTGTCTGCAAGATCTTTTTCACTAAAATTATCAACAAACACTAAGCTAAACCATGAATCATGCCTTCTTCCTTATTTCACCCGTACCTTTCCTTTATACACAATCGGTATCCAATATCCTGATTTCATCTTTCCCCAGATCTGATTACCGACCCGTTTTTTCTGCATCAGCCGAAAACGCTTTCCCTTTCGAAATACCGCATATCCGGCTTTATTTCTGCATTTTTTCTTCAGGCCGCGGGACAGCTCTGTATAAACTGCCTTATGCCCTAAAGCACCTGGGCTTTTGCGCAGATAGCATCCCTGCGTCACCGCATAGATTCTATTTGTCTCAAAAATCTGATTTTTTCTCCACGTGCGCATAAATATTTCGGGTGTTCCATACAGCTGCTTGAGACGGGCCGTTGTACTCCCCCACTGCGGCAGATATAAGTGAGGCTTATCAACCGGACTTTTCCAGTCTCCGCCCCATCCAAGCCCGATTGACTTGGCCAGCGCTCCTACCCGTTCAAAAAAATGTCCTTCTGTATTGTATGCCCCCATTCCATCATTGCGGTAAAAATCAAATGCAATTCCCCATTGATGCTGCGAGCTGAATGTACTGCCTTTTGCATTTGTCACTCTGATTCCGGGAACCGTCCTGCCTTTTGCATATAAAGCATCCTGCTCTGCCGAAGTCCTCAGACATTCACCGATTCCTATTTTAAGCCCTCTTTTCGCACATAAAATTCTTAACTCGGAAACTTTTTTCTGCAGATCAGGGTGCAGTGCCGTTACATCTCTCATTTTCGATCTCCAATACTTTCTGTTATTATCATAACAATTCCGTACAGCTGACACTGTTATGATAATTTATCATATTCAGCCTGCGTTCAAACGTTTCACGACTAATCAGCAGCTTCCACCCCATGCTCCGGCATCACATTCATTTCGCAACTAATCAGCAGCTTCCACCCCATGCTCCGGCGTCACATTCAGCATTATTGCTGATAGGTTTATCTGTATAATTTTACAATTCGGCAGCTTGACAGACGATATTCTGTCAGATCTTTATATGGCTCCTTCGCCAAAAGCAAACTCCCAATGGATCGGATGCCGTTACTTTTCACAGCACAGTCGCTTTCTGGAAGAGCACTGAAAAAATTAGTTTCTGTCCAAGGCAAATACACTATATAGATATACACAATTAAATATTTCTATATATAGTGTTCTATTTCAGATATTTTGGACTTTTTCAGTTTTCTCGCCTTCTGACCGTGGTAAAGTAATGAGAGCTGATTTTATACAGCATAAACATTCTGATTTGCTAACGATAAAAACCATGATAATATGATAGTGATAACCGATGCAGGCTGGGAAAAATATAATAGTTCAAAAACAGGACACAGACTCTTTCCGTAAAGACATATGGAAAATGAAAAGAAATCACTATTTTATTTATTTTTCTGTCACAAAAACAAAAGAGCATTGTCTAATTAAATAGGAGGTAAAAATCAATGTATAAAAAAACAAACGAAGAATTACAGTCTCTGGTTGATAAAGCCACCACCGGGGACAAAAAAGCCCTTGAGACACTTGTTACAAGCGTGCGGGATCTTGTATTCAATTTATCCCTGCGGATGCTTGGTACATTTGCAGACGCAGAGGATGCCACACAGGATATTCTGTTGAAAATGATTACACGTCTTTCTACTTTTCGAGGAGACAGCACATTTACAACATGGGTATTCAGTATTGCGGCTAATCATCTGAAAAATTACAAAAAGCACATGTTTGCCCGTTATCCGCTGAGCTTTGAATATTATGGAGACGACATAGAAAATGGAAATATTCAGGATGTACCGGATTTAACTCAGAATGTAGAACAGGAGCTATTAGCGGAAGAGCTGAAAATGTCCTGCACGAATGTGATGCTGCAATGTCTGGATCCGGAAAGCAGATGCATTTTCATATTAGGTACCATGTTCAAGCTTGACAGCCGCATTGCAGGGAACATTTTGGATATGACTCCAGAAGCATACCGCCAACGTCTCTCGCGAATACGCAAAAAAATGGCAGATTTCTTAGGACAGTACTGCGGTGAATACGGCAGCGGCAGATGCAGGTGCAGGGACAGGATAAATTATGCCATAAACAACCATCGAATCAGCCCGCAGCAGCTGGATTTTACGACAGCTGTGGAAATCCCGATTCAGACTATGATAGATGTGAAGAACGCTATGGAAGAGATTGACGATTTATCACAAGTATTTTCATTCTGCAAATCCTATCAATCCCCCGAACGTATCACACAGCTGATGCAGGAGTTTTTAGATTCCACGCAGCTTTCTATGGTTCAGATACAGAAAGGAGCTGACAGATTATGAATACAGCGTTTATCATTGATTACTTATCAGCACTAAGTATGAATAACAGCCGTGAATGGTATCACGCGAACAAGGATGACTATAAAAATGCCAGCGCTGAATTTGAAAAGCTGCTACAGTCATTGATACTGGAAATCGGAAAATTTGACAGCAGCATTCTGCATAACAATCCAAAAGACCTTACATTTAAAATCGTAAGAGATACCCGGTTCAGCCATGACAAATCACCATATCTTCCAGCGTTCCGTGCCCATATTTCTTCAAAAGGAAAGCTTCCTGTCCCTGTCGGCTATTACCTTATGATAAAGCCAGGCAATCAGTCCTTTTTAGGCGGCGGATTGTTTGCAGATATGTTTAAAGACGCAACAGCGATGATACGAGATTATATTGTCCAAAATGGTGAAGAATGGGAACAGATCATCCATGAGCCTGAGTTTGAAAAATATTTCACTATAAAGGGAACTGCATTAAAGAATGTTCCTGCCGGATATGAGAAAGAACATCCGCAGGCAGAATATCTAAAACATAAGAGCTGGTATCTGGAATACCCATTAAAAGATGAAGAAGTGAAAGACGCTGAAATATTCCTTGTAAAAGCAGTAGAAATTTTCCAAATCATGAAACCTTTTAACGACTATTTAAACAACGCACTTGTCGGCTTCCAGATGCCAGCAAGATAAATAATTATTATAACGATTCTCTTTACAAAGTGCCCATGACAGGGCAGGTGGTGAGTTTCTCAAAGCTAGAGCGTATTTGAAAAATCATTCCCGCGATCTGCATCTGCACTCCCCACTTTGCGGAGAATTCATCCCAAATATAAAAGACACTGCCCGCTAAGCTTCATAATTTTGGGATAAATTCTCCAGATCATGCCCTGTGGGTACAAAATGGGAATCAGATCATGCTCTATGGGTACATCTCACGGAAAGCATTTTTCAAACACGCTCTAGAGCGTGTTTGAAAAATAAATATTGCACAAAACATA
>CANDMV010000155.1 GCA_947385875.1 uncultured Eubacterium sp.
ATCCATTCACAGCCGCTGTTAAATTCCAAAACCGCAATCTTAAGCAGAGCGTCCGCATTTTTCTCCGCCTTCTTTTTTAATACTTCTGTCGTCTCGCCCATCGCTTCATTCAGAGCCGCTATCCACCTCCCTTCCATGCTCCGTGAAGTATCTAACACATAAAATACATGCAGCGCCCTGCGCGGCGTGCCATCCAGTTCCAATATATTCGGCATGTTTACTCCTCCGTTTATTATGCTATACTCTCTGCATCTTCTGCCCGAATTTCATACAGCTTTTGAATTTCGACCTGATAGATTCCCGGGCTTTTGAGGAAATAATAAACTGTAATTCCCCAACAAAAGATTCCAAGAGCCTGTTATAAAATCGTCAGTCATTTTTTATAATATCAACCGTCTCTATCCCCGCCTTAGTAGCAATGCCGATGCTGATACCATCTCTTAACGGAACCAGCCTTCCCGGTTCCACCTGCCTTACGCTGCCGTCCGGCAGTTTTACCGACCATGCCGTCTTCCCTAAGTTTTTGATGCCCAGCATATTTGGATCCGATTTGTTTGCCACTACATGCGCTTCCCGATTCAAAGCTTCATCTGCGTTACAGGTACCAAGCTGACAGCGATAGAGCCAGCTTCCTGCTGCTCCCGGAATGCTGCCGCTGTGAAGCTTCAGCCTATATGGAATGGTAATCCAGCTCCCGCAGCTGTCACAATTTCGCGACTGCCCCTGCTGGGTAAATATTTCATTTCCGCAGCGGCAAGAAACAATCTCACTTCGAAATCTCGCCAGACAGTCAATCCATTCATATTCTGCCGGACGTGCATTCGGATTCTTTAATGCCTTCTGCCCAAACGCTTTGGAAAATAATGCCCTCATATAATCCGGCAGCTGCGGCCAGACTGTCAGCGCATTTTTATGATAAACCGGATCTGGCGCATTCGCCCTGTTATCCTCATCCATGATAAATAATGCATGAGAGCCGTATAATTTTTCCTGACGTGCCGGAGACATTGCCGCCAGTGAACGCTTTCCTTCCAGCGGATGATTCATCACAAACAGGATAAATAAGATCACAGACATGGAATAACGGTCGCTCAGACTGTTCGGCATACTTTTGCGCATGACAATCTCAGGTGCCATATACCGCGGCTTTCCAATGATTCCTGTCTTCTTGTTATCCGGCGCCACATTATCGTTATCCGCAATCAGCACTTTTCCATCCAAAGGATTGATAAAGAAATTCCCATCATTCAAGTCCTGATAGCTGTAGCCCTTGTTGTGCAGGAGCCGAAAGGCGGATACGATCTGCATTGCCGCGCCAGCTGCTGTGCGATAAGAAGCAAATACCGCCCTGCGTAGCATAAAATCCGATACCTCATAATACCCCTGCGGCTTTAAATCCATGACATAGCCAAAGACGCCGCCCTCCTGCTGCGGCTCAATGAGATCCAGCGGCCATAAGAATTCCGGACTCGGCGGGCCTGTCATAACATTGTTTTTCAGGTTCTTATAAAATTCGCCCGGCTCACCTCCCATCCCCGACTGCTTATACCATTTCAGCGCCTTCTGCGTCCCATTGTAGCTTACCCGGTAAACATCTCCCTGCCCGCCGTCCGCCAGCCATTCATCGATTACTACTTCTCCATTTAATAACGTCCGCATACGGGTTCCTTCTATTAATTTTCCCATGTTCTTCATTCCTCCCACATCTTTCTATCAAAATATATCCAGTGCCGTCTCAGCTAGCCAAAGGCAGATACAGCTGCACTTTTGCACTGCTTACCATTTACGACCAATATCAGTTCATCTTATCATCAGCAATGACAAATCCGACTGCACCTAACCTTTTCTAACTATTCATGCCCAGTGACATCTCAGCTAGTCAATGACGAATCCAGCTGCACTCCATCATATCTCACCATTCATGCCAATACCGTCTCTTTCTGATGCTGATTTCTAATCCAACTCTGACAGAAGCCCGCTAGTACGTCTGATCTCCGACTGCACCTCTTGAAACCTGGCATCATACTTCTCAAACTCCTTCTTTGCTGCTTCGTACTTCTGCCGTGCCATTTCCAGCTCCCTATCCTTTACCCTTTGATTCTCGGCTGCCTCTTCCATCTGCGCACGCAGTATCCCATGCTTCCTGCTCATCGAAATCCGACGGTTCTCATAATAAATCCGTTCTTCTTCTAGCCCATATCGATAAATCTGCTTCTCAAATAAAGACATGCACGGCATAAGCGAGCCATGATTCACAATTCCCGCAGCCGACACATCATCACCGCTGCCATGCCTGCTTAAATCTTTTAAGGTTCTGTACAGTTTTTTTTGAAATACATCCTCATTACGGCGGCTGCCATCCGGCTGATTTTGAACTAACTCACAAGACAATTTCCGATAAAACATATGCGTCCCTTCCATCGTCCGGTAAGAATCCTCCACCCCGTCAGTACCAAGGTAACAGGCAGTTACTTTTTTCTGATTCAGCGGAATGACACAGACTCGGATACCGTCTGCCGCATCCAGGTCACACATAGATGTCGTGACATTCTGATAACACCTGTCGTCCCATGGAATCGGCTGCTCAGACGTCCCATCCTCATAAAACACCTCACACCTGCCGTCCCCCTGCTGAAGCAGCAGCAGAACCCCCGGCAGCATCATCGCTGCAATCAAAGTCGTACCATATGCATGTACCAGCTTTTTACCTGCGCGGTAACTGTCAGCTACACTTCCCGCCTCTGCCAGTTCTTCTTCCAAAAAAGGATGTTCCTGAATATGTCTTTGCACTTCATCATTCCACTGCGCGACCAACCCGTCGATAAGACATCTTATATCCTCGCTTCCGTCCCCTTCAGCTGTCAGCTTTTCTATATCTACTGATTCTCCTTCCACAGTATGAACTGCGTTTACTTCTGCTTCTTCTTTTGCAGGCAGCTGTTCCTCACTAACTGTTTTTCCTTCCGCAGGATGCATCGGCTTTTTCTCTGATTCTCCTTCTGCCGCCTGCCCCGACAATGCACTTTCCGCAAAGCTTTTCAGACAGCATACCGCGGCCTTTACCGCCAGTCCGGCACCCTTGGCGCTGCGGACGCAGGCTCTGTCCCCATGCCCGTCTGCCACTGCCGCTATATAATATTTTCCGCGTCCTTCCTCTCCCGCATAACATGCAGACGCATCTTCACAGGAAATATTCCTCTTTTTATGGCTGTATCCCCTGACCGTTCTATGAAATACATAATAATCATCCACAATAAAATTCCTTTCCCTTTACACTCTCCATCCAGACTGACACCAAAGCACACAGGCATCCATCATTCTCCTGAAAAATCAGCATCAAAAAAACTGTCATAATCATCTCCAAATTCCTCCAGATCCTCCGACATCGGCGTATATGGCACATCCTTTGGAATCTCCTCATCTGAAATCACTTCTTCTGCGACTGCCCGCTCCACCACTGAGCTGCCCGTAACCTTTTCCGCTGACGTACGGGAGATACTGCACAGCTGAGATGCCGTTGCTGTTACAAATTTCAGCTGGCTTGCAAATTTTTCCATGTCCTCGGTATAAATGACTGCCGCACTGTCCCCTACCACGTCTGCAATCATAGCTATGTCTGGATTATCACCGATTGCAAACCCAACCTTGGTTCCATGTACGAACCACTTATTTTTCCGAATCTGCTCCAGCGCCTTCTTATAATTATCTGTTGCATAGCCGTCCGTCATAAAAATAATAACAGGAAGACACACACCGGTATCTGACTGCAAAAACTTATCAGGCGACAGCTTGTCATCCAGCTCCTTCAACGCCCTGCCAACGTCTGTCATGCCTCCCGCCGACAGATCGCTCCAGATAAAATCCTCCATATCCTCAGGGCCTTCCGGCTGTACCCACTGACAGCTGCTGTTAAACTCCAAAACAGCAATTTTTACCAATGCATCAGCGTTCTTTTCTGCCTGCTGGCTTAACGCCCATGTCGTCTCCTCCATTGCTTTGTTCAATGCAGCAATCCTCTCTCCTTCCATACTCCCGGAAGTGTCTAATACATAGAAAACAGGAAGTACTTTGCGTGGTGTTTTTCCTAAAAATTTTATACTCGGCATAATTCGCTCTCCTTAATTGTTTATTTTGTTATCATAGGCTGGGAACTATTATTTATCAGCCTTTTCATCCTTACTACTTCAGCCTGCGCTAAACGCGTCCCGCCGACACAGCGCTGTTATACTGCAGACTGCCAGAATTTACAGTCATGCAGTTGGAAACGTATCTGGCTGGCGGTCTACAGTCGGGGCATACTATAAATTTAACTGGTGTACAGTATAATTATATTTGCAATGAATTATCCGTATCATGCCCTGCGGGTACAAAGCGGGAAATGCACACCAAAGGCGTCCCTTATGGAGATCGCAGAAATTATTTTTCAAACATGAACTAAATCTTTAATCAGGCCAATCGGATATTCTTATTTGGTATGTCATACTGTATATTCTCTTCTATGTAGCGCTGTATATCTTTTTTCACCGGCAGATCTTCCCGTTCCCTGTCCACCAGAGAACAGCGGCTCAGCACCCTGTCTCCGTCATCAGCTGCTTTTATAAAATAAAGCCAGTCTCCCGCAATACTAAACCCTTGTTCAGCATTTTGCTCATACCACGGCTTTGTACCATCTAATCCAGCCTTCCACAGCTTATATGAAGTCTGATGATTGAACTGCCGAAACGGCCCGTAAAAGAAATGCATTTCCGCCATTTCACAATAAATCCATCCATCTGCAATAATAAAGCCTGTCAGAAAATCTACTGCATCTGCCCCCTCCATATTTACCAGCCCTTTCTTTCCTGTCCCATCCGGCTTTACACGCCATATGGAGCAGGATGCCTTGTAATAAACCCATCCATCTGCGATCTGGGTGCAGCAGCCTTTATCCACTCCTTCTGCAATCTTCTTTCTCTCCCCGGTCTTTACATTCAGGGCATAAAGGCAGTATGGATCATCGTCCGCATCCTGAGCCAAATCCCCTTGCTCTCCACTGCCCAAACTGCTGCCAGCCCTATCATATGTCTCACTGGTCAAGTCGTTATCATTATTTGCCTCATCATAATCCTCAAAATAAATCCAGTCTCCATCCAATGTAAGATCACTTTTTCCATTGCAATGTGCTATCACTGCTGGTGCACCGCCTTGTAAAGACATCCTGCTCACCGTTTCATTTACCGCATCTATATAATATATCCAATCCTCTGTTACAGTCAGGCATCCAAACCTCTCCTCATCTCCATCTGCCAGCATCTCTTTGCCGCTTCCATCTGTATGCATACGATATATGCCCCTGCTGTCTGTACTGCCCTTCTCATCTGTACTGCCCTTCTCATCTATACTGTCTTCCTCATCTGTACTGCCCTCCCCACCCGCATCATAATAATAGTAAATCCAGTCATCCATCACATTTAAATACTTACAGCAGCCTTCCGCCAACTCATACACTTCAGAATTATTTGTCTTGCACAGGCTCATATCTTTTACATTATAATAATAAACCCATCCATCTTTTTCCACAGCAAGACCGCCATTGTGAATATTCCCCGCTGAATTGCCCAATACTGCTGCCGTTCCATCTGATGTGCCATCCGGCTCTGATTCATGCTCTATTCTCTGCCCTGTCTCTTTCGAAACCGGCTCCTCCTGTGCAGATTCATCTTCTATAGGCACACCATCTCGCGCAGGCATATCATTTTCTGCAGGTACACTATCTTGTGCAGGCGTATCATCTATCGCTAGATCGCCATCTATCACAGACACATCATCCTCTTCCAAGAGATCTTCCGCAGATGTATCGCCTGCTTTCTGTATATCTTTCCCAAGCAGACTATCATCTCTCACTTCATCGGAAACGCTCTGCGATCTGCCAGTTACATCTGACGCTTTATGCACAGTAAACGCTGTATACAATAAAACTACTATAAATGCTATTACTGTCACTATATATAAGCTGGCAAATCTAAACTTCTTTTTTCCATTATTCAATCCTGCTAGAATAACTGTCTCTTTCTGCATATGCTTTTTTTCTTCCTGCCGGATACGATCCTTCTCTTTCTGCATACGCTCCTTTTCTTCCTGCATACGCTTTTTTTCTTCTTTCCAGAGCTGCTCCGCTTTCTCCTGCCTGTGCAGTTTTTCTACTTTCTTCAATTCTCTTAAGAATATAAGTATTTCTCGGTCTCCACCACACGCATCAACCACACATTCCACAACAAACTCCGCATCTTCAGCCGTCAGTCGTCCCTCTGTCTGCATCTGTATGACCGCTTTTGATACCGCATCTATGGTAAATGAACCCGTAAGCGCCGCCGAACTGGTAAGCTGCCAGAGCGCTGACGAATCCATTGCATGTTTTAATACAATATATTCCTGCCTATACACCTGTTGGTCTAATAAATCGTTTATAGCTCCTTCAAATTTCCTGCGCTCACGCACGATGTCTGTTCCACATCGTTCAAATATGTCTTTTAATACTTGTACCACTTTCTGGTGATCCATGTTTCCTCCCGCACAGTACAAAAAATACGCTCCCATCACAACTATTCAGTCAAGCCGACCTGTTTCAAGCAAAAAGTCATTTAAAATTCTACGTTCCTCTTCGATCCGTCTTTAACAAGTGTTTATACAAAGCCATCGCCAAGCCACTCATAAAACTCCGGTGACAATGCCTGATAAAACGGCAGCAGCCCCTTTGGAACTGCCTTAAAAAAACTGTCACGGTACATCCCTGCCGCCCGCTTTTCTTTCTCATCCAGGCTTTCTTTCCACGGCAGAAGGCGGATAACAAAATACAATTCCTGAATCCTTTTTACAAGCTCCCCCTGCTCCTCTGCCGTTTTGGCAAACGGCACTGCATAATCCACCCTGCATGTCATCGGATAACTGGATGAATCTGCAAAATCATCCACATAACAATTACGGTATACAAGCACTGCCCCAGTTTCCGGCTCAAATACTGCCGATGCAAACGGCCGTGTCCACACCGTATTAAAATTTCCTGCCGCATATAGGAAAGACGCATCCAGAATATGCTCCCCTTTTTTTACCGGTACAAAAAATGACATCGTAAAATCTGCTCCTGATGCAGTTTTTAGCGCTGTTATAATAGCTTCACGCCTGACCTTCTTTTTTCTATCCATTGTTTCTCTATTCATCTTTCCTCGATCATCTCCATCTGTTTTTCCTTTTTCTTCTCCATTCATCTTTCTTCGATCATCTCCATCCATTTTTCTCCATCTGCCCTTTCTTTATCCTGCTATAAAACCCATTGGGAGGCGATTTTCATACAATTATATCCACAGTTCACTACTTTTTAGTTTATAAATTTTATTCTTGGCGGCGAAATGATAATGCATGAGGTTTACTATGCTTTGCAGTGCTTATCTGACTGCTTGATCTGATATGATCGCCTGTGCACCGCCTGCATTTACATAACTATCCTGAAAAGCTTTCACTGGAACGACCCGGCAGCTGTCCGACTGCAGGCCCCTGCCGCTGTCGCAGATTGTCAGAGCCGTTAATTCACCATCCCCACCGCGAATCGTTCCCGTCACGGTAACTGCATGATTAATTCTCCCATTATCAACACAGTCCGGCGAATCCCACAAATATCCGGCATTCACAGTCATAATCACTGCATGTCCCTCCTCAACGGCATTCGCAATCCCTTCCAGAGAGCCACCGCGCTCATCCGCATCATAAATGGAGGATTCAACACCATAGCTTTCCAGAATCGCCTCCATCTGAGTCCCAGTCGTCCCTCCCCAATCCTGCGAACTGCCAAATGGATGACGGCTGCATAAATAATTCTTAAGCGCAAAATTTACAATCTCGTCCTCTGTCGCCTCTATTCCGCATAGATTCAAGTAATTCGCGCAGCTTACCAGCCCGCAGTTGCTTGCCACATGGTATAGATTATCTCCCTGTACACTGTCCATCCTTTCAGCCATTCGAAATGGATCCCCGGTCACAACCACCGTTTCCTGCCCAAATCCTTCCACTCCCTGCATCAGTTCTGCGCGAATTTCTACAAGATCTTCATATCCTTCCGTTGTCTTGGCATCCTGTACTTCCCTGCCGTCGAAAAAGCCGCATATTCCTTCCATCATTTCCATGCCACCTCCTTTATCTGCTTCCTTAAAAGCCCAATCACTTATATTTGTATTAGATTATAACAGTAAAGGGCAGAATGCGAAACATCAATTTCACATTTTGCCCTCATAACTGCATTTTTAAGCTTCCTGCACATGACAAATCCGTTTATTCAAAAGAAAAAACATTTCCAGCTGCTGTCCCTCACACTGCCACTATCGAAAACAATCCAAAATCTTCCTATAAATCCCCCTGCATGTGCACCCAAAGGACTTTCTGACCACTCTGAAAATCCCCCACATGCCGGACTCTACATCCCATGCAAAGCTTCCCGAACGATACAGATAATCACCCGGACAGGCAGCTCCCTCCTGGAATTCCATATCAAACTTATTGCCAACGCTGACACCGCCCTGCAATGGGATGATCCTGGAAAAGGCATCCTTGGGCTGCTCCTTCCACAAATGATCGTACACGGCAACCGACGTATTCCTCGGCTTATCTGCAGGCATCACTGCCCGAAATACGACTCTGTCTCCCGGATTTGCCTTCCATATCGGTGTTGACGGATCTCCATGCACTCTGCTGCTAAATACCTTCCATGTCCTTGGATCCCTTGCCAGACGGTTTTCAAACCGTTCCGATCGGTAGTTATAGCCCTTTTCTCCCGTATCCTCTGCATCTACCGGCTCTCCGTTATCCTCCGCAGCGGTCTGGATCAGATTGCCATCAGCGTCCAATAACCGGATCCCATTCTGGATAAACAGGACGAATTCACGAAAGCTCTCTGTACCCGGCGCGGTGATTACAGCCTGTTCTGCATAGCTGTCTTTTTGGGTTGTAAAATTACGATACCACTGTGCTCCTGTAGGCTCTACGACCACTGCTCCGAACAGTCCATGATAACGGTGGTTTCTCATATCCGCAAACGACTGCAGAATACATGCACCGTATTCACGGTCCGCATGCCAGAGATAACGCTTGGATTCACCCACTCCTACCGTCTGTTCGCGCTCGTTATATCCTACATTAATGCCGGAATCACTGACCGGATCATACTCCAGAAACTGTGGATTTAACGAAACTCTCATGGACGGCGTATACTCCTGATCCAACGGGACTCTTGGGTACGGAAAATAAGGAATCGGATGTTCCGGGCTCCATGCATTATGCAGCGTCACCTCTATCCAGTCTCCCACATTTGCCCGAAGTATCAACGGCTTCGGCATACACTTCCCTGCTAGCACCTGATCCACATCCTGCAGCGGGACAAATACCAGTCCGTCCGGGTCATGATCTCCATACCGATTGTACAGCAGTTTTGTATGAAGGGCCACTACTTCATAGCGCCTGACTACATCATCCTTCGCCGGGCATGGAGGAAGCGGATAGATCTGCCCTTTTCCTCTGCATAATGATTTTAGATGCTTCCTATATCTGCCATGTGCACGGATGATTCCCCACAATCCGAGCCATGCATCATCAATCCCTCCGAAATAATATAGATAATCTCCCGCACCATATCGCTCTGTCACATTCAGATTAAATGCTTCAGATACTCCGATTGTCTGAGATGCTGCCAGCGGCGACTGCAAATCTGCCAGCTCCCTTCTCCATGACATCCCGGCAACATTAAAGGAATGCTGCTCTTCATGCGCCCCGTCGATTAGTCGAATCATCAGCTCATCCCCCGGATAAGTCTCCAGAATCGGCGTCGCCGGATCCCCGTGCACAAAAGAGCTGAAAAGGTATGCCGGATCTTCTTTTTTCCGCAGACGCTCCAGCATCGGCTCGCACCGGTAATTGATTCCCATAACGCCCGGATCATCATGAGAGCCTGGGACTGGAGGCGGATTCAGCGGCTCCCCGTCCTTATCAAATAGAAATGCAAAGTCATGCACAAACAGGGCAAATTCCCGAAAAGCCGTACCGTTATTTCTGCGGATGACAGCCTGTGTGCCGGACTTCAGTTCATCTCCGCTTTTCGGATCGTGGAATGTCGCGCCTGCTTCTTCAATAATCAGCGCTCCGAACAGTCCGTGCTGCTGGTGGACATTTGCAAACAGGTGGTCATGAAAAAATACGGTTCGAAGCTCCTCATTTGCGAAAAAACGCTCAATCAAGGTCTCATACTGTCTGGCGCCTGCAATATTATTCCATCCATTTGCCGACCCGTCTGATACGATTGTGTCAAACTTGACTAAATGCAGGTGATGCCCCACTATATTTGTTCTGGTTCGAAGCTGGAACGGGCTTTCTTCTATAAATTCAGGCAGGAGGTTAGTCGTATGCAGTTCTATGCAGTCCCCCGCATTCGCACGGATCACAAGCGGTTCCACTTCGATCTCCTGCTTCTCTACTTTTTGGATATAAGCCTCCAGGCCGCCGTGCCGCTCCAGCTCTTCCTTAAGGACAAAAAAGCGTGCCTGCGGGTCATGCCAGCCATAACGGTTGTACGTAACCTTCGCCTGTACCATGGCTATTTCGAATACTTTTACATGCTCATCCTTATGGCATGGGCAGGTATCTGTATACAGCGCTCCGGGTACTGCGTGCTCTACAAAATTTGCCTGCTCCAGCGGTGTCGGTTCATTTGTCACAGTTCCATCCGCATCTCTCACGCCCAGCGGCGGCTGCAGCGGCATCTGTCCAAACTCTCCCTCAATAAAATTCGGATATCCCGGATGCATTGCATCTTTTTCGGGCGGCAGCTCCCTGTCTTTTAAAGGCACCAGAGGAGCAATCGGCGTACCGTCAGGCAGTTTTCCCGTCCCATCCTGCAGACGGTCATAAATTCTCCATAATGTCCACATCCCATCAATAAAATGCGGATAAAGATGACAGTGAAAGATCACGTCTCCAATCACCCGGTTAAAGCTTCCTGCCCCATATAAAATATCCAGCGTAAAGCATTCCTGCGGGCTGATACTAATCGAATCCAGGATGGTAGATGCAGGATTTTCTGGTTCTAACCTCCACTGATGATTGTGAAGATGAAATACGTGGGTTTCCTTTACCCCTCCATGAAGCAGGCGTATTTTAACAGGATCCCCGACGTACGCATGAAGGATTGGCGGTGCAGGATCCCCATGCACCCAGGAACTCATGGATACATCTTCACCGGAATCAGCCGGATCGTGCATAAGCCCCATCCGGTTACGCATAGGCTCTGAACGGTAGCTGATCGCTGTTGTGGAGGATGGCAGCCCGGTGTGAGGATCGATCGGCTGATTCCCCTCTTTATTTCGAATCTCCAACTCATCATGGAAAAATACGCTGTACTCCCGGAAAGCTGGTTTTCCCGGCTGATAGATGTCTGCCATTAAGCCGCTTTTTAATTCCTCTCCCGTTACGGGATCAAACCACTTAGACTCCGGCGCTTCTACAATGACAGCGCCAAACAGTCCATGAATATTGGTTGCATCCTCCGTACTTCTTGGATCCGCCATATCCTGAAACAGGTATACACCTTCTGTCTCCGCGTACCAGGTATACCAGATTTCCCCATTCGTTGTACTATCGGCATTATAGCCCACACTGGCCCCATCCGAAGTCTTTACATCATAGGCAAGGCCCTGAACATGCATGGATAGCCTGCGGCCCAGACGGTTTCGGAACCGGATTTTCACTGTATCTCCCAGATTTACCCTTATCACCAGATCGGAAGAGCGTCGTGTAGGGAAAGAGTGTGTGAATATGTGTA
>CANDMV010000156.1 GCA_947385875.1 uncultured Eubacterium sp.
CCCGGCTGCTTTTGATAAGCCTTAAAATGAGAACGGTAAATTCATCTTCAGAACCTTAATTGTGAACTGCTGATCTGAGATCATTTATCTGATCTAGCTGTTACAGATAACGACCAATGTTATTAACTTAAGCCTTACATAGCCAGATTCTATGTCTGACGGGACGGATTTTTCTGGCGGCTCATGCTCTGTAAGGACGTTTAAGAAGCGTTTTTAACGGAGGTGAAATCCATCGCTTATATAGACTCAGGCGCGAAGCCCCTGTCCCGCGTCTTAGTCGGAGCACCCAATGGGCAGGATCTTAGCGATTAATTCACCGCAGTATTGCTCCAATCTGCACAGAGCATGAGCCGACAGGCAAATCCATCCCGCCAGACGCAGAATCGTCAGAGAGGCCGTTAAGTTAATGACATAGGATAACGACAGCAGCGTATCCTATGCCTCTCCTTACAATGCAGTCACTTTTTTTACGCCTGACCACGCCGAATAGCTTACACTGCCGGATTTATTTTGATAAGTCCGCATCCTTACATAATATGTCTGTTCTGCTTTTAAGCCTTTGACTGTCTTTTTCACAGCTGTCTTTTTCTTTACATTCACCGTCCCAGCCTGACTGCTTTTAAATTTCCGATCCGTAGAATATTGTATCTGGTAGCCTGTCACAGATGAACACTTTTTCCATTTCACCAAAAAGCCACTGTGTTTCGCTGTCAGCTTTCTAATTTTCACGGTCTCCGGCTTCACAGGCAGATCATTCGGCGAACCGCTTTCCGTCTGCTGCGTCATGCACGCAGTTTCCAGCGCCGCTTTTAATGCCTCCGGTTCCGTCTGCTGCAGATACCGGATAAAAATCTCATCACACGCAGTAAACTCATTCCTTACCTCCGCGTCTGCCAGCATCGGATAATCTTCACTTTCAGCTGCATAATTGTTTGTCGCCACTGTATAATACTCTGCGTCTTCTACATTCCTGCCGCCGATCTTCAGGCTCAGTATCCGGCTGCCCTGCGGCTTTTTCATATCATACAATACTTCCGCCCCGCCGGCCTGAAGATAGCTGCCGGAATTTTTCGGCCATCCGTCGTACTCGCCCACCTCATCAGCGTCTTTATTCTGTATGCCCAGTTCTATGCTGATTTCCAGCATCTCCTTTAACTGTGCTCCGGTGATTTCCTTTGTCACCAGATAATTTCCATAAGGAAACGTATCAATGGCATCCCCTTTTGTCACATCCCCGGCTTCAATATTTCTGCCGGTACGTATGCCGCCGGCATTTTCAACCGCAATGTCTGCGCCGGATTCTTTCAGATAAGCACTTGTAATCAGGCGCCCCATCGTAGTCTCCCCGGTACGGACGGATTCCCACTCTGCTTCTAATTTTTTAGGCGTCTCTCCGATTTTTTCTCGCAGAATTTCTGACTGTGCATCATTCAGTGATTGAAACAATGCTGCCACTGTCTCATCCGACGGCACAGCTTCCATCTGGTCTTCCTGATACGTCTCCGGCGTCACTGTAAGCCCGGATACCTCATATGTCCCGGCGGCTCCCTTTTCATAAGTAAAAATCAGACGTGTCACATCTACCTTAGAGCCATAGCAGCCCGCCTCCAACACATACACTTTTTCTCCTGCCTTGTCAGTGACCTGTTCTTCCAGACTGATATGTTCATGTCCCGCAATCCAAAGGTCTACTCCAGAAACAGACTCCGCCAGTGCTGCCGGATGATTGCAGTGTGCCAGAGCAATGACCAGATCGCAGCCCTGTTCCCTTAGAGATGCCGCTGAACGCACCGCATAGTCAGACATCTCCTCAAATACCAGCCCTTCCACATTCACAGGCGATGTCTTTGTATATAGTTCAGGGTCAATCATGCCGAACACACCGATTTTTACCGGATCTCCCTTGTCGGTCTGCATCTCTTTCACGACATATTCCTGATCAAAAAACGCATTTCCTCCGCTGTCTTTTACATTTCCCCCAAGCAGTGCAAAGCCGCCGCTGACATTATCCTCCGCAGACAATTCTGCCAGTGCGCGCAGCCGTTCCTTTCCATAGCTCCAGTCATGATTTCCTACGCAGACTGCATCATAGCCCACAGCAGCTGCCAGCTTCGCTATATTTTCTCCCTTTGTCAGTGTGGCAAATGCCTGTCCGTGATAAAAATCCCCTGCATCCAACAGCATAGCCAGATCAGACGAAGCCCTCGCTTCATCTGCGATCGTTTTGATTTTCTCAAATCCATACGCTGATTCAGACGATGCAGCCCTGGCGTGCATATCGTTCGTAGATACGATGCGAATCTCATACGTCTTCGTATCCTCCCCCGCCGCAGCATACAAAATGCCCGGAGACGATACAGCAGCGGCAAAGAATATAGCGGCGCATATGAGAAATGCTATTATTTTATGATGTACATTTCTTCTCATAATCATGATTCCTTTCTATCCTTATCTTGCGGCAGAACTTTTAGGCTGGCAGCCTTTTCCCATATGCATAATCCCGCCTGCATACAGCATAGAAAGCGCCCCGGCCAGAATATAACTGACTGTCCATGATAATCCAAATCCAATCTGAGCATTGAGAATAAAGCTGCTTACAACAAACATGTAAAACATTCCCGGCAGCAGCGCCATTCCATATGGCTTTTCTTTCTTTTTCATATAAACTGCAATCATTGCAAACGTAAATACAGCCAGCACCTGATTTGCCCAAGCAAAATACCTCCACAGTACCTGGAACCCGTCTGCATTTAATCTGGAAAATACTAGCAGCGCAGCCACCAGAATAAAAATCACCAACGCCGTCAAAAGCCGTTTTGGGCGTTTGGACTGGTCAATATGCAGGGCATCCGCCGCCATCAGCCGCAGAGAACGAAGCGCAGTATCACCTGTCGTAATCGGCAGCACAATAATCCCAGCCACAGCGATGATACCGCCAATACGGCCCAGTAAATCATTCGCCACAATTCCTACCATTGCTGTCGTAGAAGTCGATGTATCCGCAAGCCCCTGATTGATCGCGCCCATTGCCGCTGCTGCCCATACCATAGCAATAAACCCTTCTATGACCATCATATTGTAAAAAGTCATCCTGCCTTCTCTTTCCTGCCTCATCGTACGTGAAACCAGCGTCGATTGAGTTGCATGGAACCCGGAAACAATGCCACATGCCACTGTTACAAAAAAAACCGGTATAAAATGAAGTCCCTGTGGATGTACGTTCAAAACGCCGATTTCCCAGATCTCATCCAACGGATAACCCTTCACAAAAATCCCCGCGAACACACCGAGCGCCGAAAGCAGCAGTATTCCGCCAAAAACCGGATAGACCGATCCTATGATTTTGTCTATCGGAAACAGCATGGCAATGATATAATAGATGAAAATCGCGCCGTATACGAGCCAGACCGCCAGATCTGACGTACTGCCGTCCGACTTTAAAATCTGTGTGACAAATAAATCTCCGGGCGTATAGATAAATACAGCCCCGACCAAAATCAGCAGCAGGAAGACAAACAGATTATAAAATACGCATGTAATTTTTCCTAAATACTTTTGTATCAGGGAGGGCATCTGTGCCCCATCTTCCCTGATCGAAATCATTCCGCTCATATAATCGTGGAATGCACCGCCCAGAACGCAGCCAATCGGTATCGTCACAAATGCAATCGGCCCGAACAAAATCCCCTGAATCGGGCCAAAGATCGGCCCTGTTCCTGCAATATTCAACAGCTGTATCAGGCAGTTTTTCCACTGCTTCATAGGCACATAGTCCACTCCGTCTAAAAGGCGTTCTGCCGGTGTCTTTCTGTCATCCGGCACAAACACGCGCACACAAATCCTGCCATAGACGGCTGCACCCAGGATCAGGAGCAGCAGCCCGGTTAAAAATGTTATCATTCATATTCCTCCCAATCCATCCCGTTCTCATTCCCCTTTGCGAGGATCTTCCGGGAGCCTATGCTGTAAGCTTCTTTTGTATGATAAGTATATTCTGCCCGTCCTTATACTCATAGGAAACATCATCCATGCTTTTTTTGACCATGTAGATTCCAAGGCCTCCGATCTGCCGGTCTTCCGCCGATAGCGTGACATCCGGATCCTCTCTTTCCAGCGGATTATAAGGCATTCCCCAGTCCATGAAAATGATTTCCACTGCTTTGGGTTCTTCTTGTATGTGCATACGGATAACTGCTTTACCCACACCGCCCTCATATGCATAATGCGCGATATTTACGAATATTTCCTCTACCGTAATGTCCAGCTGCACCTGCACCTTCATAAAACAGCCTGCCGCCTCCAGCTCACCATTCACAAAATCAAGAACCTGTTCCAGATTCTCTATTTTCGCGTCAACCACCAGTTCCTTCATCAGACTCCGCTCCCTCCTAAATAATGCAGGCAAAGCATGATAATATCCTCTAATTCCTTCATCAGACTCCGCTCTCTCCTAAATAATGCAGGCAAAACATAACAATATCCTCTAATTCCTTCATCCATCTACTCCCTCTCCTAGATAATGCAGACAAAGCATAGTGATATCATCAAACTGCGGCGCTTCACCGACATATGCATCTATGTGCCTTTTTACCGTATGCAGCAGCTCCTGCGCAGAGGCATCTGGATTTTCATTTAATGCCGCTAGCATCCTGTCTGTTCCAAATAGTTCATCCTCTGCATTGGCAGCCTCCGGCACGCCGTCTGTATACACATAAAGGCTGTCCCCATCATGCAGCTCAAATGTATGTTCCCGAAAACGGATGCCCTCCATAGCGGCAACCGCCGGAGAGTGCTTTGTTTTCACCAGCTCATATGCCCCGCCTGCCCTGCGTATAACAGGATACTCATGCCCCGCATTCGATACAATCCCTTTCCCGGTAGAGATCTGCAGGATGCCCAACCATACAGTGACAAACAGTTCTGCTTCATTTCCCTCGCAGAGCTGTTCATTGACGTATCCAAGGATCTCTGCGGGTGAATAAGGGCCGCCCGCCGCCATCTGCGTCCGGTTCTTAATCAGCGTCTTCGCAATAACCATAAAAAGCGCTGCAGGAACTCCCTTACCCGACACATCCGCCATGACAAGCGCCAGATGATCGTCATCCACAAGAAAGAAATCGTAAAAATCTCCTCCGACTTCCTTCGCCGGAGTCATTGTCGCATATATGTCAAATTCCTTTCTTTCCGGGAATGCCGGGAAAATGCTCGGCAGCATATCTGCCTGAATCTGCGTGGCGACATTTAATTCTGCCCCGATACGCTCCTTTTCCGCAGTCACCCTTGTCAGGTTTTTGATATATTCATTGATGTCAATTTCCAGCTTTAACAGACTTTCGCCAAGCATCTGTATTTCATCATGTGTCTTGATTCCAGACAGCTTTTCAGATACCGCGTTGTTGTCAGCAACGAAACGCTCCGCTTCATGGGCAACCAGCTTAATCGGTTCAATCATCGTCCGAATCATAAAGACACTGCCAATGATTAAGAGCACCGCTGTTGCTAGCACTGCTGCCGCTACAATCAGGATAATAAAACGCTGTGTATCTGACTGCAGTGCCGCCATTGGGATTTCCACTGCCGCGAACGCAGCCGTCTGCCCCTCCACGACAATCGGATAAAGCGCTGTTGTAGTATAACCAAACTGGCTGCGCGCAACAAAATAATTGTCCGTATGTATGCCGCTGTAGTAAGAATCCGCAATATCCTCACAATATTCCGGGAATACCGCGCCGACAGCCCCAAGCGGCATCCGCTTGTCCTCGTCCTGGTAACTATCCATAATATAGTGCAGCGGATTCCATCTGCCTGCCGCATCTGTCTCTTCGTCATAATGCTCCAGCTCATCCATATCAAAGACACAGATATAGATATCATTGGCGTTCATATTCTCGCGGAGCATATTTAGGAGGGTATATATTTCTGTATAACGGCTGCTGCCTGCTGCTTCTTCCAATTCTTTTGTCCCTTCGCCGCCATGCTCATAGCGGATGGCAAGCTCCGCATAATATGCCAACTCCTCATCCGTAAAATAATCCGCCGCCGTCTTTGCTGCCTGATATGCCATTTCATTATAACGTCCTATGATGGAATTTTTGTAGATACGAATTCCTGAGAGGACACTTGCGGATGTAATGCATAGTCCCATAACCATTAAAGCGATAATAAATTTTGTTTTCAGGCTGATTGTTTTATTCTGCATGATGATCTGACCTTTCTGTAAACAATACCTTCGATACATCTTCCGACAGGATATGCAGCGGCTTATTATGCCTGTGTCCTTCCCGAACACGATCTAACATCTTTTCATATCTATCCCTGTCTGTCACATACACAGCTGGTTTATCCAGATATCCTAGACCGCGCAGATCCATATAATCACGGTTCACCTCTGACAGCGCCGTATCCAGAATGTCTCCTAGATCCTCTTTCTTATTCTTATTCTGTATCGAAGTCTGACCTTCTTCCAACACAAAAAGCGCAAAATATTTTGCCGGCAACTGCTCCAAAGAAACACCAAAAGAATATGCTTCTATCTGTATGGCATAAGCTTTCAATTTCTGCACGGCAAGCTCAAGCTGTCGGACGCTCATTTTCTCTCCCGCGATATTAAGCGCCTGATTTCTGCGAAAAGCAAATTCAAAGACCGGGCTCTCTTTCCAAAAGCCTTTCATATGCAGGACATCCCCCATCCGGTACCGATACAGACCGGAAAAATTAGTAAATACAATCTCATACAGCTTTTCCGGCTCACATTCATGGGGCAGAACCGTCTGCACCGCATCGTCATTTTCACTATAAGGCAGGAACTCAAAAAATGCATTGTTCGGCAGCAGGACAAAATCAAAGCTGTTTTCTCCCACCGGCGTCCCCATATAACACTCCGAAGAGCAATAGCAAAAATAATGTCTTGGAATATCCCCGATATATTTTTTGAGCACAGTATCCTCGGCAAAAAATGCTCTGCTGCTGATTCCGCTTATAAGACGCAGCTTCGGCCAGAGACGCTTTGCAATACCATCAAAGCCTTTTCTGCATTCCTGCTCCACATACCGCAGCCTTTCCGCATCTATATCAAAAGAAAGCAGCCTTTTTCTTATATTTTCCGATATTTTTTTGTCCTTTGGAATCTCCCCTTTTTTTAGATCCCGAAGGATTTCCTCCCAATGCTTTTCAAAATAATCAAAAAAATGCAGGATGTCATATTGAAATACAGATTCCAGAACAGCAAGCCCCTCTGTCAAAATGCCGCTCCAGACCTTTGCATACAGCCCGTCAGCCGTCCCCGTATCAAAAAGAAGCTCCTTTCCGCCTGCAAACCGTTCCGTATCCAGCTCCCCATGCTCATAAAACCAACGGTAAAATACTTCCGAACACAGCAGCCCCTTCTCCTGCTCCCGCTCCAAATCCGTGCGGAAAATATTGACAAAAAGCCTCTGTCCCTGCCCAGATTCTTCCGCGATCCGCTCCTTATAACGCTCAAGATAATCAGAATACCGCAAAAGCGTCTCGCATGTGATCGGGATATATTTTGGTTTTCCTTCCGTTCCTGACGTTATCCCAAAACCATTCAAAGGATATGCCGTCAAAAGATTCTCAGTCCCCTTCCACATTTCCTCTATATATCCCTGAAAATCACGATAATCGGACAGCGGTATGCTCCGGCAGTATTCCTGAACCGTTTTGATCTGGGAAAAATGATATTTATTTCCAAATGCCGTGTTCCGGTTGTCATATAGAATTTTCTTTAAATTTTCTTGATTTATATTAATGGCATCTGCACATTCCATATCCAACTGCTTATCTGCTAACATCTGCGGACCTCATTTTATATTTTATATCGAATGCCTAATAACTTTTACATTTTGAATCAACGACACACTACACCAACACATTGATAATATTCATACCAAGGGAATAGGTATAATTAACAACTTCCGCCATTTTCTCCATCATGGCGACTCCCATCATAAAATCATCATCCTCATGCCCTGCCTGCTCAAAAGGATTATAACGCCTGCCTGCATACCGGATGCGGATCCCAGTATTTCCCTCTAATGCAAAGGCCCTTAAATCTACTGATTTCAAATCCCGGTTTTCCTGCACGATCACAGTCAGCAGTTCTTCAATCGCAAGCTGAAGCTTCATCGTCTGCTTAGAGTCCATACGATTGTGCCTGCAGAAATCAATGATCTCCTCGCTTGCACTGCATATATTTTCTTCCGTCGGTACAATAGAAAAATCCAGCACCTTCTTCTCGCGCTCCAGATAATCATCCAGCAGCAGGAACCTGGACAGCGCATGATCCCCTTTTCTATTTTGGACATAAATCACCCAAGTAACGGCAAGACCTGCCAATACCGTACAAGCCCCTCCAAGCGGAAGAAACGCCCATAGGTATCCATCTGCCAGCATAAGCAGCGCTGCGATTCCGACTGGAAAAAATAACTTCCTGAAGATCACCATCAGATTCGACAATGCAAGCCTCCCCGCCGCCTGAAAAAACGTAATCCAGATATTGGCAATACAATCCAGAATCACATAAATGCCCAGACATAAAAACGGGAAAAACAGGCTCTGGTTTATGGAAAAGACCTGCTGCAGAACCCCGGAGCCTGCCGTCAGAACAGCCGCATAAGCCGCCGAAAGCAGAAGCCCCCACTGCATCTGGAGCTTCATTAATATGCGCAGCCCGCTGTTCTCCCTCGCTGAAACATAAGCCCCTGACATAGGCGCTGCCGCCTGCGGGACGCCGGATGTAATAGAAATAGAAAACTCAGACATAGAATTTAACACAGCCCACACTGCCGCTGCCGCTGCGCCGCCCGTATGCAGGATAATCATATTCAAAAGCAGCAGCTTCATGGCATCCGCAAAATTTCCAAAGGCAGGCGGACTGCCATAACGGACAATTTCTTTGATCTGTCCCATCCCTGCCTTGATAAACCGGAAATGATAATTCGAATACCCGCGCTCCAGACTTATCATCCCATAAATACTGGACAGCAGAGAAGCAGTCAGGCTTGCAGCTGCCGCACCATATATGCCGAATGGAAATACATACAAAAATACAAAATCCAACAGTATATCCGTAATAATCATAATCCGTATCATGACTGTAATTTCGTGAGTCTTGCCGTCCAACTGAAGATAATAAAGCGGCAGATAAGATAGAACCGTCGGCAGCACGCCAAGCATCGTCACAAAACAATAAGCATAGACATACTGCTCCAGCGCCCCTCCCTGAGAAAGCAGCCGTGCCGCCGGCCGACAGAGGATACAGCCCGCAATCGTAAACAAAACTCCGAATACCGTGCAGACTGTTAACGCCGCATGGTAATGACTGGCCGCCTCTTCCATCTTCTCCTGTCCTGCCGCGCGCGCGGACATCACAGAAGCCCCTCCCGCCATCAATGCGCCAAAGGTACAGATGATCAAATACACCGGCATACTCATATTGACAGCCGCAAGCGCGTCTGCTCCCAGCCTCATAGACACAAACACACTGTCAATCAGCGCATTCACCGTTCCACCGAGCACAGAAAACATCACCGGAAACAAATTTTTTAAATATTCTGTCCGTAAAAAATGGTCGTCACGAGACATATTCATAAAAGTGTCGTTACCTTTCTTCTGCCTTTCATGGCTTCATCTAATATTTTCTTTGTATCCCTGCCAAAAAGCGGTCCGCAGCACATCTGGACATCATTGATACCTCCGAGCGACAGGTTTGCTTCAATTAAAACTGCATCCCCCTGCTCATCGATCGTAATATCCCATGAAACCAGCCGGAAATGCCCTAAAAACACATGTGCTTTCTTTACAAGCGAAAGCGCTCTCCCAAAATGCGGAACCCGTTTTCCCGAAAATGTATAATTCAAATCCGGATGCCTTTCTACCACCGTCCCATTGTCAAGAATCCCGTAATCCTTCAGGCTCCCGTCCGGCTTGATGCCGCAGTAAACGCCTCCCTGACAGCCATTATCCGTGCGGGAATCTCCGGTTCCTATTTTCAGGGCCGCTGCATAAATCTTCACCTTATTCTTTGTCAGCAGCGACACAATCCGCATCGTATTTACAGACTGCGGATGCAGCTGCGCAAGCAGGGAATGCTGCTTTACCGGACGCTGGATCACTACATCACCGCGTATGCCGCGCATCCTTTTACGAAAATCTGATACCAGACGGGAACCGCTTATAAAGCTCACCCCGTAACCGCCCTGTGAATTCAGCGCCTGCTTCACCACAATTTCCGGCTCACTGCCAGCCAGAACCAACACCTGCTGCGCGCTTACCGGGTTTAAACGCCCATCCAGCCACGTACTCCCAATCCGCATAGCAACCAGCTCCGGCTGCTTGATATTTGAAAAAAGACGGTAATAGTAGCATTTGTTGTCCAGATATCCAGCCTCATCCCTGTCGGAAAAATATCGGTCTATCCACATGAAAAAAAGCTCTTCCGGCATATATTCCGGATAAAACCGGCCTGATTTGGCGGTATAAAGCCTGTGATACCGTTTCGTCAAAAAACGGATATATGGTGAATAAAACCTTCGGACTGCCCGTCTTTGCGCATGTGTAAGACCCGGCAGCTTTCCTGTCGGGGGAGTGACTGTTTTCCTGTCTATTCGAAGCAGCGCAAGATTTCCAAGTGTATTTAAGTCAGTCACGCCCTCCTTGTAGCTGCCGGTGATACACGAATAGACATTATCCCTTAATACGTCCCACTTCATGGCTCATTCACGATATGAAGGAGATCTACAAATCCTGTCACTTCAAAAACATCCATAATATCCTCGTTCACGCCGCGTATGGTCATATTTCCCTGTTTATTCATGATTTTCTGGGCAGACAGCATGACTCGCAGTCCTGCTGAAGATATGTATGCAAGATTTTGAAAGTCAAATTCCAAATCTGTTACTCCATCCAGATTTCCGCGGATCTCGCCTTCCAGCTGAGGAGCAGTCGTCGTATCCAGCCTGCCTTCCAGCGCCACCGTCATTTTACTTCCTTCACGATTTTTATTGATTGTCATAACATCCTCCTAGAATAAATTTGCTTAGACCCCTGCGGGACATCTTTGTCGATGAAAAGCTATTTTACGACAGCTTTATACTATTCGATTGACAGAATATCAGAAAAACCGGTAACTTCAAAGATTTCCATGATCGTCTCATTGACATTGATTATTTTCATACTTCCCTGCTTATTCATCTTTTTTTGCGCGCTCAAAAGTACACGCAGCCCTGCAGACGACAGATATGCTAATGCAGACAGATCAAACGTCAGCTCTGCCACGCCGTTTATCTCATCTGCCAGCGCTTTCTCCAGTTCCGGCGCGGTCATCGTATCCAGTCTGCCATCCAGCGCGACAATCAGGCTGTTTTCACTTTTCGTTTTTGTAATGTTCATTTCCGTCCCCTCCTCTGTTATATGCTCAATATATATGTAAGATTATATTATATGTCAGCTTCTCCTTCTCTGTCAATGCAGTCTGCACAACATGTCAAAAAACATGCACAAGATGTGTAACAGTTCAGATAGCGTGTTACATATTGGCTGGCCGGACGCTGGGAGAGGGAATCCGCCCGCTCTGCCGGCGTCCGTTCCAGAATGCAAGAAGCCCTAAGCATTCTGCATTTACGCTGTGGTACCG
>CANDMV010000157.1 GCA_947385875.1 uncultured Eubacterium sp.
TCTCCGCAAAGTGGGGAGTGCAGATCGCGGGAATGATTTTTCAAACACGCTCTAGCACAATAAAGATACAAAGTCCATTTATTTTCCGCCATGGCTGCCGACTATATGTAACAGGCATTACTTTTCACACCGAGTCTATTCTATATAAACCTCCTTCTGCATAGAAAAAGAATAAATCACCTTCTCCTTAACCTTCTTCCCTGTCGCCTTCTCAAGCGCTTCCCCATACAAATCCAGCTGCACGGCATACCGCTCAATCAGCTTTTCCGGCTCTTTTACCGCATCGGTCTTATAATCCAAAATGACAAGCTCACCGTCTTCTTCCCAGTATACATCCACAATCCCCTGAATCAGCACCAGCTCCTCGCTGGCTGTTTCACAGACCCTTGACGCAGGAATGCCCATGACAAACGGCTGTTCTTTATGCAGCGTACCGTCTTTCTGCGCCATAGCCATACGCGCCGCCATAGGGCTTTCTAAGAAACGTCCGATCATATACGGGCTTACCAATTCTTTCATTTCCTGCGTAATATGGTTCTCTGCCAGCATATGCTCCATCTGGCTGCATAAATCTGCCACACGATCCTCACTTAGAACGCTTCGGGTAAAATCTACTTCCTCCATCACCTTGTGCACTGCACTTCCCCTCAAAGCACTGCGGTTTTCCGGATTTTCATCTGTACGCATAAATGCCGGAATCAGGCTCTCGCGCTCTTTATCAAACGCTTCATTTTCGTTCATCTCGTTTATCTCTTTATCAAACCACTCCTCCTGCGGCAGCATCTCTTCGTCAAAGACAGGCATCGTGCGGTGCTTTAATTCTGATACAGAAATCTTTGTCTTTAAATCGGTATCTCCCTCATACGGATAACTCCATGACAGTCTTTGATCCATCTGCTTATATAAAGTCTCATCCGCCGTCTTATAAAGCTGCCGCAGCTGCATGAAATCCAGACGCTGCTCTGCCTCTTCTACTGCTTCCTGAAGCTGCAGCTGCTGTGTGTGATATACCCTCTTATCATACAAATTCAGTCTGTCATGGCTGACGATTGGATTTATCCAGTCCAGATAGCTGGAGGCATGAAATCTGTCAAAATATCCCATAATCTCATCTCTGTCAGCTGCTGCCGCATCCATCGGCTTATCTTCATTTAATTCATTTAAGTCTTTTAAGTCTTTTACAGCTGCTGTCATTATCAGCTTTTCTCTGGCACGTGTCAGCGCTACATACAATACACGCAGCTCTTCTCCCTGATTTTCTATGCTGATTTCATTTTCCAATACTTTTTTAATAAATCCCGGCTTTCGAACTCTTCTTTCGGCATCGATCACATCCAGTCCGATTCCATACTCCGGGTGCAGTATCAGCCTGCTGCGGACATCCTGCCTGTTAAACTGCTTGCCCATGCCGCAGACAAGAACAATCGGGAATTCCAGTCCTTTGCTCTTATGGATACTCATAATGCGCACAACATCTTCATTCTCACTGGTAAGATCAGCTTCCCCAAAATCTACCTCATATTTTTTCAGCTTTTCAATATAACGTACAAAATGAAACAACCCTTTATAGCTTGACTTTTCATATGCAATCGCCTTCTCCAACAGCATATCTACATTTGCCCTGCGCTGTGCGCCTGCCGGCATTGCCTGAATATAGCTCATATATCCGGTTTCCTGCAGAACAATCTGAATCAGCTGATGTATCGGCATATATGCTGTAAAACCGCGCAGTTTTTCATATGTCTGTAAAAACTCTTCCGCTTTTTGTCTGGTGCCCTCTTCCTTGGGCTGATCTGCATACTGCATATACTCCAAAAGCGCCAGATAAAAAAAATGTTCTTTGCTAAAGGTCTTGATCCGGGCCAGCTCTTCGCTGGTAAATCCTCCGATTGGCGATGCCAGTACTGCCGCGAGCGGAATATCCTGCAGAGGATTATCCAGAATGGAAAGCATACTTAAAATCGTCTGTATCTCTACCGTCCCAAAATATCCTGTCTGTGATGTCGTATGAGCGGGGATTCCTGATTCAGTAAATACTTTCAAAAAAATATCCGCCCACCCGGTGATGCTCCTCAGCAGAATGACAATATCCCGATAACGTGCCGGACGCAGACTGCCGGTCTGTTTATCCGTTACCGGCTGCTTTACGTCGATAAGTTCACGGATACGTGCTGCCGCCATCCTTGCTTCCATCTCCTGCAGATGTTCTATGCCCGCTTCTGCCAGTTCTTCCTCAGATGCCTGTGCCAGCAGCAGCTCACTGCGAAATACCGCTGCTGTGCTGTTGTTCTCTTGCTTCAGCTCACCTGACTGATCTTCTGTTATGTCCATCCGGCCGCTGTTTCTGGAGTTTTTTTCTCGCTGCTGCTCGTCTGACTGATCTTCCGTTCTGTACATCCTGCCGCTGTTTCCGCAATTTTTCTCTTGCTGCTCGCCTGACTGATCTTCCGTTCTGTACATCTGTTCGCTGTTTCCGCAATTTTTCTCTTGCTGCTCGCCTGACTGATCTTGCGAACACTGCCCGGATGCTGTTTCATTGTACATTTCATCCGGCTGCGGATATACTGCGCCTGCGTACAGCGCCGCCTGTTCATCATATTCCACGTTTCCCAGGTCTTCATGCATGATCTGGTAAAATATTTGGTTTACACTTTCTATCACCTCTCTGCGGCTGCGGAAATTCTGATGCAGATCGATCTTCTGCTTCGTACTTTCCTGTGCGGTATACGTCCTATATTTCTCTATGAACAGCTCCGGCCTTGCCAGCCGGAACCGATATATGCTCTGCTTCACATCCCCGACCATAAAGATATTGTTCTGCCCGATCTCTTCTCGCGAAACTGCCCTCAGGATTGTCTCCTGCACATAATTGCTGTCCTGATACTCATCAATCATGATCTCCTCATAGATTTCCCGAAGCTCCCTTGCCGCTGCCGTGGGCTCCTTTGTCTGCTCATCGATCAGGATTTTTAACGCAAAATGCTCTATGTCTGAAAAATCAAGCAGATTCCTCTCCGCCTTTTTTTCCTGAAAGGCTTCCGAAAAAGCCTGCGCAAGCTCTGCCAGTGCCTCTACATCCGGCAAAATCTTATGAAGGTCTTCCAACATATGCGCGCTGTCCTGATAAAAATAGGAAGACGACAATCTGCCCAGCGTATCCTTCATAACCTTCCGTAAACTTTTGACCTGCTCCTGCTTGTCTGCACTGCCCTCGTATTTACGGTTAACACCCAGCTTTGAAAATTTCAGTCTGCCGATACAGCCGCCGTACTGCTCGTAGCTGCTGCAGCTTTCTAATTCCTCCAATAATGCCAGATCATCCATAACCGCCGCCAGATACATCTGCGGGCCGTCATCATCCTCACAGAGAGCCTTTGCGTATTCCATCTGCTTTTTTAAGTCAGATATGATATTTCCAAGATACCGGAGCAGTCCCTGCATCCACGGCTGAGCATTCAGCTGTTCCAGATTCTCCAGATGATAATGCGATGCCAGTGATGCCAGCCACTCCTGCGGCCACGGATAACTCTGTGAAAAATCGTAAAGACGCAGCATAAAGTCTGAAAGCGCCGAATCACTTTTCGCAGAAGCATAACGGTCTGCAAGCTGCAAAAACCCTTCCTCTTTCCGTTGGTAATGCTGCTCCATGACCTCCTTGGCCACATCAGCCTTCAGCAGCTTGAGCTCTCCGGGATCCGCAATCCGAAAAGAAGGCTCCAGTCCGATCGTCTGAAAATAATTACGTACAACATATAAGCAAAAGCTGTCAATTGTCGTAATCTGCGCGTTATGTACCAACGTATACTGCCGCTGAAGTCCCGGATGATCCGGATCCTGCTCCATGCGGCTCTCGATTGCCTGACCGACGCGCTCACGCATCTCTGCGGCAGCCGCTTTTGTAAAAGTCACAATCAGCATTCGGTCAATGTCTACCGGATGCTCCCGATCCAATACTTTTGATACGATACGCTCAACCAGTACCGCTGTCTTACCGGAGCCTGCCGCAGCAGATACTAATAAATTCCGGTTCCTTAATTCTATGACCTGCTTCTGCTCTTTGGTCCATGTAACGCCCACAATCATTTACCTGTCCTTTCAATAATTCATGATCTGCAGCAAACTAGTACATCGTTCACTAAATATCTCGCAGCTTCACTTGTCTATTTTTCCGATAACACATGTCAAAAAACCTCAATGTACCCCGGTACACCCTCCATTTTTTGACATGCACTAACTAATTCATTCTATTTCTCATTTAATCCTTCACTCAATTCTTCATCCTTCTTCTCCGGTCAGCTCTTCCTTCCATTCTTCATCCTTGTTCTCCAGTTAACTTTTCACTCAATTCTTCATCCCTCTTCTCCAGTCAGCTCTTCCTTCCATCCTTCATTCATTTCTTCATCTTTCTTCCCCATCTGTTCGATAATCTCTGATGCCTGGTCAAACTTCGGCAGCCTGCGGTAATCAAATCCGTCAATTCTAAGATCAAAACCGCACACACTGTGATACGGACAGTACCCGCACGGCGTACGCCCGTCAAGCTCATAGGGATTGACCGCGATCTCGCCCCGCATCATGCGCTGCCCAAGCTCCGCAATCTTTTGATTCACATAATCCGATAAGACTCCAAACTGCTCCTCAGTCACCGCTTTGGATGTCTTACGCAGAGAACCGTCCTTATTGACCGTAATCGGCAGTATTTTCGAAGAAGACTGCATCCCGCTGTCCATTGCCCGGTATACCTGCGGATCAGAGTTTACATAACCGTCCAGCTTCAATTTCGCGAATATCTGTTCTTTTATCTCATCTTCTAACAATTCTTCTCCATCATCGTCAATCATAGGATCATCAATATGATAATAAAAGATTCCCGCAGGGCGGATTTCCTTCTTCGGATATTTCCTGCGCATCAGCTCCATAGCCGCGTTCAGATATACAACCAGCTGAAGCTGCAGCCCGTGATATATCGACAGCAGCTGAAAGCTCGTGCTGCCTGACTTATAGTCTATCACCTTGACATAGACCTCTTGTTCCCGCTCCCAGATGTCCATACGGTCAATCCTGCCGCGCAGATGCATTTTTTCCTCTTCACTGAGTGTAAATCTGACCGCATCCAGCTGATTGACATATTGAAATGCCACCTCATAGTTTTCCGGCACAAAGCTTCCGCTTTGAATCTGATACTCCAGTACTTCTACCGTCCTGCATAATATTTTCTCCATCCGCCGCACCAGATAAATATTCCTCTCTCCATCTACAAGCGCGGCATTGGTACATGCAGCAATCGCTGACTCGATGGCTTCCTTTGCATACTGTCTCATATGCTCCGGTGTTACATGAAACCAGTCGTCCCCTGCCGCCTGCATCCGCTTTGCATATTCCTCCAGCGCATCGTGCAGAATATTGCCAAAATCCACCGCTTCAAATTCATTGATCTGCCTCCCTGCCAGCTTTAGGCCATACTGCAGAAAGTGCGCAAACGCACAGCTGGCAAACCTCTCCAGCCTTGTTACAGAATGCTCCAGCACCTTTCCATACAGCTGACGGCAGATCTGCGCACTCAGCTTTGAATCCCTGTGCGCATAAAAAGCTGCCCTGACATATTCCATAGCTGTGCCTGCCCACTGCTCATGACGCATATACCATGCATACAGCGCCTTCCATTCTTCAGATGCTTCCGCGTCTTTCGCCTTTGAAAGGCCGGATAAAAAATAACGCATACTGCTCTCTGCCGTCAACGTATAACGTTCCTTCGGCGTCTGCACCTTGAGCTCTGGAAACATTTTTAAAACTGCTCCGATCAGATAAGACCTGCGTCTTGTATCCCCTTCCTGCCCTGCCTGCGAACAGGTCAGATACAGCTTATCCGAAGGCTTTGTCATATTCAGATAGAGATAAAATTTCTGGATAAACGCTTTTTCCCTTGCGGTCGGTGCAAGCGCCAGATCATATCCTGCCAGCTTTTCCCGCTCATACTCTGACAAAATGCCGCTTCCCGCTTCATTTTTGGGGATAATCCCGTCATTGACCCCGATAAAAAACAGTACTTTAACCTGTTCCAACCTCGTACGCTCAATGTCCCCGAATAATACGCGGTCATATCCAGGCGGTATAATTCCTACTTTAGATGCCTCAAATCCCGCATCCAGGATCTGCGCATACTCTCTGACCTTTACATGCTCATCTCCCAGCAGTTCTACCAGCTTATCAAATAAATCCATAACGATTCCATAAATCTGCTCATTTTCTTTTGCCTGCGCCAGCATTCCCTGACATTCGAACTGCTGTCTCTGCCAGTCTACCTGTTCCTGAAGTCTCAAAGCCATCAGCAGTTCATATAGAGCTGTTGTCATCTGCCGGACAGTTACACGCTTCTGATGAAAGACTGTATGCAATGGAGTAAATATCTCCAAAAACACTTCCCGCACTTCATTCAGCTCCTCCAGCTCTGTCTCTTCCAGCCATTCTGCCGGCCGCACCCAGCTCTTATTCCAGCGGTTCCATCCTCGGATGCCATATGCCAGCAGATAATTTTCCATCAAATCTATAAGAATCGCTTGATCCGGCCTGCCCTTTATCTTAGTGATATCTGCGTTCAGACTGACCAGCCCGCTTTTAAAAAAACGCATGACGCTTTCATAAGAATAATCCGATGTCTCAATTTCTAAAACCGCGCGCACCAGCTCGATCATCGGATGAAACAATATATTTTTCTTCTGATCGATAAACAGAGGGATCTTATATAACGAAAAGATTTCTTCCGCATAATTCGCATAAGACGGCACATCCCCAGTCACAACCGCAAGATCAATATACCGATACCTTCCGCTGGATACAAGCTCCCGAATCTGTCCTGCTACATAATGCAGCTCATCTTTCGGCTGAAACAGGCTGCAGATGCAGATTTCACTATTTTCTGCCAAAGATGTGCGATTACACTTCTGTCCCGTGTCTTTTTCCGATGAATCTGTACGATATAAGCACTCACTGTCTTTTTCCGATGATTGTCTGCCAGTGAAGCATCTATATTTAGCCGGGTGTCTGCGGAACAGATTCTGCTCCAGATGAAATAGAGCCGGCGCATTTTTGTAGCGTTTCGATCTGCCGTCTCCAAGCATGACCGGTTCCAGAATCTCTACGCCCTGCCTTTGCGCGATCTCATAAAGTGACTGAATTGTTTTCTTACTTAAATAAAACAAATCCTGTAAATCCGGCCTGCCATAAAAAGGCTCTCGATCATCCATCGTCAGCGCGACCTGAACAGACTGTGCCAGCGGCAGCAGTTCTTCCAAAAACTCATTCTGCACTGGCGTAAATCCTGTGTATCCATCCAGTACAACCACACTGTCACGCAGCATCCCCGACTCCGGCGCTACTTTCGTCAAAAGACTTACGATCTCATCCGCCGTCACATAACGCCCCTTTAAAAACTCCTCAAATCCCCGATACAGAGTCAGTATATCACTAAGCTTATGCCAGAGGGCATTTTTTTGCTCCAGCGCACTGCGTACCTGCTCTAAATCCTCCAGCGCTACATGATACTGCGTCAGCTCAGACAGCAGCGACTTTAATTCGCTAATATATCCTGTCTTTCGAATATTTCCCCCAAGAATTTCCAGCTCATTTTCCTTCTGGGCCGCTACCTTGCGCAGCACAAGATTTTTGCCGGTTTCCTCCAGAACAACAAAATCCATCATGCCCAGATCATCAAATACGCGGTACGCCAGACGCTGAAAGCTCAAAACATCGATATTTAAAATCGAATGCTTTGGATGACGATCGACAAATTCCTTCTGTGTCTGCATCGTAAACTGCTCAGGAACTAAAAATAAGAATTTTTTCCGTGGATGCGTTCCAGACTCCCGAATTACCTGGTCATAGAGCCAGGTAGATTTTCCGCTGCCTGAGTTGCCTAATATAAATTGTATTGACATTGCTTTTCTCCTATAGAACTTTTGTGTCCTTTTTCATGCTGATTTATTTTACAGACTTCATATAATGATAATCCCACAAATCTGCCCCATTCTGAAAATCGCTTAAAAGATCTATTTTCTTTTTGTATGCTTTCACAAGCTTTTCATTGACCTCATCCTTGACACCCGCATCCAGTTTCAGCAGATTATATAAAAAGGAATCATCCGGCAGCTTCGATAGATTTAAAACCTCTCGATTCTGAACGCATTTTAACAGTTTGACTTCCGTATCATAAAATGATGTCACATGAATTTTTAATAATTCAATCCCAGAGGGTATCCCATAAGAATGATAATACATTGCGTTACCGCTATCAAAAATCGGCGCTGTATCTATCCATTCTAAACTGTCTGTGCGCCTGACGATGCCAAAATTATTCAGATGCCTATCCGTATTTGTAATAACAAAGTCTGATAAAATCTGATACTCCAGCTGCTTTCTTACATCTACACCATGAGCTGCGCATTGATCGATATAATGCTCATACCAAGATTTATGATTTGGCTTCTTAGTCATACCTATCACATCAATAGCCGGAACAAAATCCGTACAAATATCTGTAAAATTCGGACACTCGCATCCGGTAATTCGGCTGCCATTTGAGCTGATTCTTATGAGTGTATACGGCGTATGACCAGCTCCCTGCCGCTTGTGAATCTCTGATGCCAGCACTTCGCACAGACTCTGTCTGCAAATTCCGCTATCATTTCCCTTTACCAGTCTTCGTACACCGTTTGGATATATGATCCACTTCTTTTTCAAATCCCCTTTTAATGATGCGTTTGGAGTAATATTTGTATCTGCAAGAATGCCTGGGATGTCGTCCGACAAATCTAACGAGTAAGATGCCTGAAAAGAATTCTCATACAGATTGATGGATTTCCATGTACAATAGTCTCCTGCCTTACAAAACCAGTAATGATCTGTCAATGATAACCCGTTATTTAACAGCATGAATTGAAATGCAGTTAAGCCAGACCCGCTTAAATCTTCTATAATCCCATCTCTTGTTGCCGGTATTCCTCTATTGAGTATCCACTTCTTCAGCTGCTGTTCATTATGTATCCCGATCGGCAGATACTGCTTACTGTTTTTATTAATAATGAGATCCGATATTTCATTTTCACTAATTGATACTGTAAAAACAGCTGCCTGAATATCCTCAAACATAAAAAAATACTTTATACTTCCCATCCAATCCCCCTTGCAAAATCTTTTAACACCTCCAGATCTGCTTCTTTCTTCTCTGCAAGCTCATAATCTGCCACACACAGCTGCAAATAAATTGACCGTACGTCGTCTGTACGCAGATTTAAATATGTTTCTCCTCCAGAACGATCAATAACGAATCCATTATACTTCGCAATTATAACATGATCAAGAAAAGGACCTGCTGCACAAACAAGTCCCTTTCAATGTCTTTTATATTTATTTTAAAGTGTATATTAGTAAAGTATATACCGATATGTACCCATAGGGCATGATATGCTTCACACTTTATACCCACAGGGCATAATATGGAGAATTTATCCCAAATTTATGAGGTGCAGCGGGTTACGTTGATTAAATTTGGGATGAATTCTCCGCAAAGTGGGGAGTACAGATCGCGGGAATGATTTTTCAAACACGCTCTAGCCTTCATCACTCATGCGGCTCAGCTTTGCAGCCTGGTCAGCCGCAATACATGCATCTAATATCTCCTGAATATCCCCGTTCAAAATCTTATCCAGCTTATACAGAGTCAGATTAATTCTATGATCCGTCACCCTTCCCTGCGGGAAATTATAAGTACGTATCTTCTCAGAACGATCCCCTGTGCCAATCTGGCTGCGGCGTGCTTCAGATTCTGCATCCTGCTTCTTCTGCAGTTCCAAATCATACAATTTCGCGCGCAGCAGTGCAAATGCTTTTTCCTTATTCTGGAGCTGTGATTTTTCTGTCTGGCTGTAAATGACGATTCCACTCGGATAATGGGTCAGACGTACCGCTGAATCAGTCGTATTGACACACTGTCCTCCATTTCCAGATGCCCGCATGACATCAATACGGATGTCCTTTTCATCGATCTGAACATCGACTTCCTCTGCTTCCGGCATTACCGCTACCGTTATCGTAGATGTATGAATGCGTCCCTGCGATTCTGTCTCCGGCACTCGCTGAACACGGTGAACACCAGATTCATACTTCAGCTTGGAATAAGCTCCCTGTCCTGTCACCATAAAGTTGACAGACTTCATGCCGCCGATCCCGATTTCTTCTACTTCCATCGTCTCTACTTTCCATCGGCAGCTTTCCGCATAATGCACATACATGCGGTAGATTTCTGCTGCAAATAATGCTGCCTCGTCTCCGCCTGCGCCTGCGCGGATTTCTACAATTACATTTTTATCATCGTTCGGGTCTTTCGGAAGCAGCAGGATTTTCAGCTTGTTTTCTAATTCGCTGACCTTTCCTTTAGAATCGTTTAATTCCTCTTTTGCCATTTCACGCATCTCTTCATCCGATTCCTCTTCTAAAAGCGCCAGACTGTCTTCAATATTCTGCTTTTCCAGCTTATACTTTTTATATGTCTCTACGATCGGTGCCAAGTCACTTTGTTCTTTCATCAGTTTACGGAATTTGTTCGTATCATTTGCCACATCCGGCTCGCTGAGCTGGTTCATGATCTCCTCATACCGAAGCACCAAATCCTCTAATCTATCAAACATTTCCTTCCTCCAAAATCTTATACATCACTTTTAAATACGTCCTTTCACAATACGCTCATGATGTGCCATGTCCTTAATCACAGACACTTCTCTATAACCCGACGCACACATCATATTCGTTACTGCAGGCCCTTGATTATAACCGATTTCCAGATATAAATATCCGTCTTGATTCAAATAATCCTTGCTCTTTGCAATGATCTGCCTATAAAAATCCAGGCCATCCACACCTCCGTCCAGCGCGCCTACCGGTTCAAAATCGCGCACCTCCGGCATCAGCTCAAGAAGATCCGCCTGTGCTATATAAGGCGGGTTTGACACAATCAGATCAAATCGTCCGCTGATATTCTCAAATAAATTACTCCGCACCCACTCTACATCTACTTCATGCGTCTTGCCGTTTTCCTTTGCAACCAAAAGCGCCTGCTTTGATATATCACTGCCAACTGCAGTCATACCATGCGCGTTTTTCATCAGACTGATTACAATGCAGCCGGAACCAGTTCCAAGATCCAAAAGTCTCATGCCTGGCTGGCAAATTTTTAGTACCTCTTCCACCAGAGTCTCCGTATCTTGTCTTGGAATCAGTACATTAGAATTCACTTTAAAATTCAGCCCCATAAATTCCTGATCGCCGGTTATATATTGTAACGGAATGCGCTCCGCACGCTTACGGATCGCGATCTCATACTCAGACTGCTGTTCCGTAGTCATAGCTTCTTCCATGTGGGAATAGTAAAATGTGCGGTTTATCCTGCATACCGTCTCAAGCAGAAGCCACGCATCCAGCCCGGCTTCTTCGACACCTGCCTGCGCTAACACTTCGCTTCCCCAGTCTGTCGCCTCGCAATATGTCATGCAATCCCTCCATCCTAATATCAGAGCGGTCTCGGAAACTCTTTAAAGCCCATATTTCCGCTCTTTTTCTGTTCCTC
>CANDMV010000158.1 GCA_947385875.1 uncultured Eubacterium sp.
TTTTCATTACGTTTTGTGCCTGAGCGAAGCGAAAGGAATGGATATAACTATGAAAGACAAAACTCTTAACTTGAGCGTATGGATGTTCTTTAAGGCAGTACCCGAAGCCCTGCCGGTGGTGTACTACGGGATGTGTGCATGGAATGGATATGGCCCTGTGATCCGCTGTCTCCATGCTGCTTGTCTTATCCTTGCCGGTGCGTTTGTCTGGGGACAGATTTCTTATGCAAAGAAACACAGTATCTTTGATGAGTTTGCGAGAGAAAATCTGAAAACCACAGACTCTATCTGTTTGAAGCTGGCTTATGTACGGATGGTCATTGCAGCGTTGGCTTGCGTATTTGCTGATTTCAACGGAATTGTTGCAGGATATTTTGTTGTTGGCGGCATCTTCTTGCTGACTGTTTTACGAGCTGCTATTTTCGCTGTAATAGACAAGAAAGGATTGTAATATATGCTGAAAACAAAAATAAAGGAGTATAGGGAAAAGCAGGTCTGAAACAGGCTGAACTGGCTGCACTGGTTTCTGCCAGACGGGAAACCATCGTTCATCTTGAAAACGGCAGATATAACCCGTCACTGAAACTGGCTATGGATATTGCGAAAGTATTTCATGTAACCGTTGAGGACTTGTTTGAATTTGTAGATGATGAAAAATGAGGCATTTATTTTCTGAAAAACTATTGACCCTCACGGTGCGTCATAGATTAAAGTAAATAAATCAGGAACAGGAGGATGACAGCAATGAGGACAGTAAAGGAAATATCGGCTTTAACAGGTATCAGCGTACGCACGCTTCATTATTATGATGAAATCGGACTTCTAAAGCCGACAGATAAAAGTGAAGCGGGATATCGGCTTTATGACGATAAGGCATTGGAAACACTACAGCAGATTTTGTTTTTCCGTGAGTTTGATATTCCCTTGAAAGAAATCAAAGCTGTCATGGGAAATCCCGCTCTTGAAAAAAATCAGATTTTACAGATGCAGCGGAAAATGCTGGTGGCAAAAAAAGAACGCATGGAGCGTCTGATTGCCAGCATTGACAGAATTTTGAAGGGAGATAATGATATGGATTTTGCAGTATTCAGTAAAACGGAAGTGGAAGAAATGTTTGATACGATGTATGAACATATGCCGGACAATATGAGAAATCTTGCGGTGAGGGACTTTGGAAGTGTTGAAGAATGGAAAAAGCATTATATAGAGGCAGTATCATCCGAAGAAATGCAGAAAGGCTATGCAAAAGTTGTTGAATGGTATGGCGGAAAAGAACAATTCCTGTCTGTTGCCAACCACCCTGTTAGTAAAGAGGTAGCAGAAAGCTATAACAAGAGAATGGAGGCGATTTTACAAAAGCTGGCTGCCAAAAAAAATTGTGATGTAAATTCTTTTGAAGTCAAGCAATTAGTTGGAGAATATGGTTTTGTTATGAAACAGTTTTCGCAGATCAAAAGTGAAGAGGGATTTATGTTGGCGCAGGCACACTATTATCGCAATGATAAAGTAAAGACGATGATAGATGAAAAATATGGAGAAGGGGCTTCCGGCTTTTTTGCACGGGCGATCGAAACTTTTTATGAAAATAAGTAATAGGGTCGCTTCTTCGGCAGGTTTTTAGTACACCGTAAATTAAATACTTGGTTATATTGCGCCGGATAAATCTTTGAGAGTGAATGGAAAAAAAGCGAGGGCGTGCCGGGGTACATTTTAGAGAAACGAATGGAAGACTTATGTACGATAAACAACAGGGTGCAGAGCCCTGTTGTTACAAAAGAACCTTAATTTTAACATGGTCGCCGATGGGTTCAGCGGTAATCTCTCCGTGGTGTGCTTCTACAATTGATTTCGCAATCGCAAGTCCCAGTCCGTATCCGCCTTTTTCAGAGCGCTGCGCTTGTTCTGTGCGGTAAAAGCGGTCGAAAAAGCAGCTGCACTGTTCTTTGCTTATCATCTGTCCGGTTGGATTTTCCACAGAAAACTCAATACCGTGTCTGCATTTTTTTAGTTCTACTTGTATAGGCTCTGTCCCGGATGAATATTTTATGGCATTGTCAAAGAGGATGTCGGCCAGACGGCGGATCTGGTTTTCATCGCCATAATAAGACAGCATCGGTTCTACATGGATCTGGAAGCTGATATTTTCTCTATCTGCCAGAGTCTGAAATGATCTGACAATATCGATAATAATATCCGATAATGGAAACTCAATTTTCGTCCGGCTGCTGCTATATTCATCTAGTTTTGAGAGTCGGAGTAATTCATTGGTAAGGTTCGTAAGTCTTTTTGTCTGGCTGCATATGTCTTCCAGCCATTCATTATTTTCACCGAGGTCAAGACGCAGCAGCTCGCTGTCTGCATCAATGATGGTAAGAGGGGTTTTGATTTCATGACCAGCAATCGAAATGAACTGCTTTTGTTTTTCATGTGCCTGTGCCACGGGGTGGACGATTTTGGCTGAAAGTATGAGCAGTATGACAAACACTGCCGTCAGGCTGAGTATCGAAATCATGGCATGGATTTTAGTCATCTTCCAAAAGGAATCCAGTTTTCTGCCGCAGTCTAAAAAAATGATAAGCAGTTTTCCGGTTTCCTTTTTTTTCTTAAAACGGTAGTCGCCGATAAAGCCTTGTTCTTGGTTTAAAGCTTGTGCTTTTTTTGCAATGGCAAGTGCTTCGTCGTCCAGAATTGCTGCTATATGATCGGTGTTTAATTTGATTTCGCCGCTGTCTTCCATAAGATCTGCTGTAAAAAATCTGGACTCATACGATGTTTCAGGGGGCAGCTCTTTTCTGCCGAAAGGTTCTCTGGAGCCGTCCGGCGGTTCGCGGCGGAAGGAACCAGTTTCGGAGTGATTTGCTTTAGGCTTATCGTATTTGGGAAATTTTCCAGAATTATCAGCCAGTACCTGAAGGATGCTGTCTGCATCTCCAATCAGGGAGTAGTAGTTCAGCAGTGAGCTGGAAATAACGATCATAAACAGCAGTAAAAACAGCGAGCCTGTCGCAAGAATCAGAAATCGTTTTTGAAGCTTTTTTATCATTTAGGAGTATCCTCCGCATTCTGGCATTCTAAATTATATCCGACGTTCCGTCTGGACTTAATGGTAATGTCGGCCTTCAGTGCAGATAATTTTTTTCTAAGGTATGAAATGTACGTCCATACGACATGAATGTCTGAGTCTGAATCCATACTCCAGATTTTATCGAACAGATGCTCTGCTGATAGAATCTGCCCGGTATGCTTCATTAAGAGCTCCATAAGCTGGTATTCTTTATTTGCCAATGGATAGGTTCCATAAGGCGTTGACAGCTCATAAGCGGAGCAGTCGAGGGAGACATTGCCGAATACGATTTTGGAATCCGCCTGTGAGGTGCCGGCCCGCAGCATCGCACGGACGCGGGCAAGAAGCTCTCTGGCAGCAAATGGTTTTGTCAGATAATCATTTGCTCCCTGATCTAATCCTTCTACTTTGTCATCAATGTCTGATTTTGCAGTCAGCATAATGACGGGGACAAGATTTCCCTGACTGCGGATTTTTTTCAAAACGGTGATTCCATCTATGACTGGCATCATAATGTCTAATATGACGCCGTCATAATGACCGCATTCTAAATATTCTAATGCTTCTTTTCCATCAAAAGCGGTGTCTACCGAATAATGGCTCCGCTCTAGCAGAGCACATACAGCTTTGGATAAAGATTTTTCATCTTCTGCAAGAAGCAGTTTCATAAATGGTTCCTCCTTTTCTTCGTCCGGCAGTGATTCGCCCTATGATAAGATAAGGCATATGTAAGCTGGTGTTTTACAGTATCGGGAACGCCTGCGGTTTCTATTAACCGAGAAATCAGGATGCGTGTTCCTCATATTTTCGGTTATGGATTGCCAATAAGAGGTATCCATTTTGTTCTCCATGATTTTTTACTCCTTTGCGATTCGTTATTATTATAACACTGTCGTGAAAAATTTGAATATATTTTACGATATTTTGATCTTGCTATTTTGTACGGCATCCGTTCGGTTCTTGTTATTGTGTCACCGAATGGGTGCCGTCTTCATCGCACATGATAGCTGGTCAGCAGCTGTTATCGTTACCTAAGCTATCTGTTAGCAACTGTTATCGTTACCTAAAGTTATCTGGTCAGCAGCTGTTATTGTAACCTAAGCTGTCTGGTTAGTTGCTGTTATCGTCAACTGTGAGATCTGGTTTGTTTCTGCTGCCGTCGCCTATAGCGCCTTGTCTGTTGCTGTCACCCATAGCGCCTTGTCTGCCGCCGCCCATAGCGCCCGGTCTGCTGCCGCCATTCATACCGCCCGGCTTGTTGCCGAACTGACTTCCCTGGCCATAGATCAGGCTGGTCATCTCAATCTGCTTGGATGTGTTTCCTGCTGTCAGAGCATAGGTATTTCCCTGCGTTAGTTCCGGGCAGCTGATGATGACGCAGTCATAGTCTGTTTTTGCCTGCCATGATACGAGCATATTCCCATCCGCATCTGCCAGTGAAATATGATCTCCATTTGATCCGGCATCAGTCTGGACGAGCATCGTACCCTGTGTGGAAGAAGAGCCGAAGTTTTGTGCCATTCCCGCAGCTCCTGACGCTGCAAAAATACCGCCGGTAATGCTGGCTTCTCCGTTATAGTCGAGTGATCCATTGCCGCTGCGGGATGGGCCGGATACATAGGTCTGTCCGCCGCTGATTGTCAAATCGCCGTTAGAATCTATACCGTCGCCGGAAGCTGTTATATAGATCGTGCCTCCTGAAATGGTAATGTATACACCCTCTGAAGAAGCAAAGGAATCCTTGTGTGCACCAAAGCCGCTGCTGTCTGCGCCGCCGGCAGCATTCAGGCCGTCATCGTCCGCTGTCAGTGTGACATTTCCGCCGGAAATGACAACGGTTTTTCCTTCAATGCCTTCATAGCTTTGTGTAATATCGATTGTTCCGCCGGAAATGATGGTGCTGTCGTCTGCGTGAATGCCGTCGTCGCCTGAGGCAATCTGATAGCTGCCGTCAGCAATGGTAATGCTGCTGTTCGTATGCAGTGCATCATCTGCCGCGTCGATGATAAACGTGCCGCCATCCAGCCACAGATTTCCGGCTGCTTTGATACCCTTTGTGCTGGCTGTATCATCATCTGATGCACTTGTCTGCGTGTCAGGCTGTTTAAAATCAGGCGGATTTTTCCCGAAAGGATTCTGTTCTGATGGATTTTGGATAAAATTGACAGACTGTGCGGTCTGTCCAGGCTGTGCGGTCTGCTGCCCGGATGTCGAGGAGGATGACTGACAGCCTCCGCCTGCCAGAATGTTGAAGCTGCCGCCTTCAATCTGTCCGAAATATGAGCTGCTGATGCCGTCGCCCTCTGCCGTAATATGGAAGGTTCCATTCGATATATATAAAAATCCGTAAGCTGCGTCGTCATCATTCTCCGCATGGATTCCATCCTTGCCGGAAGTAATCCGATAGCTGCCGTTGGCTATACATATATCGTCCTTTCCAGATAGTCCGTGCTTTTCGGCAGTAATGACATAGCGTCCGCCTGTCAGCACAAGACTATCCTTGGAAACGATACCGTGTCCCGATTTTGCGTTGATTTTCAGAAGTCCTTTGCCGTTGAGCGTCAGGTCGTCTTTTGAATAAATAACAGCATCTATATGATTGTCGTCGATCGCTTCATAAGTACCGCCGTTTGAAAGCTTGTTTTTGGTATTTGCCGCGGTAGTCAGAAATACCTTATCCGCCTGCTTTACATAGACAGCCGCGGATGTGGAGCTGGAGATTTTTGCGCCGTTAAGGACGAGCTGTATTTTATCGGTTTTCTCTGCATCTATGATAACCATGCCGTTTTTCAGCGTGCCGGATAAGATATAAGTCCCTTCATCAGTAATAGTGATTGTGCGGCCGGAAATCTTCACAGCTTTCGAGCTGCATGACGCGCTGGTTTTATTTAGCTTAATGGCGATGCTGCCCTTTTCTTCATATTCGTTATTCAGGTCTCTGTTTGAAAACAGGTCAGAAGCGGTTACCCTGCTTCCGGAATCAGCAACTGTGCTGGCAGAAGGGGTCGTGCTGTTTGTATGATCGCTTGTGTCAAGGCTGTCTGCAGAAGTACTGCCTGTGCTGTCGTCTGAATTACTGGTACTGCCTGTGTTGCTGTCTGAATTACTGGTACTGCCTGTGCTGTTATCTGAAGTGTTGGTACTGTCTGTGCTGTTATCTGAATTACTGGTACTGTCTGTGCTGTTTTGGCTGGTGTGGAGGCAATCCGTAACACAGCAGAATCAGAAGATGTATGTCTGGCCGATGCTTATAAGGTGTGGGAAGCTTACAAAGATGCCGGTTTTCCGATAAAGGAGCTGCTTGCAAATGGAATGAATCATCCTTCTGTAACCGGGCATGAGATGTATGCAGAAGTCTTGATGCAGCTGATAGAAAAATAGGTTACTTTTTACAGCCAGCTTAGCAATTCAGATAAATTGTTACATACTGGCTGTGAAAACGCCGAGTGCGGGGAGAGGTTCCGTCTTCTGGTGACTTTTCCAGAATGCTAAGAATCCCTAAGTATTCTGGAAAAGTCACCATGAGACAGGCCGGCACCCCTCAACCGGCGTCCGGGTATCCATAATGCTTAAGTTAATGACAATGGATGTGAAAAGTAAAAAATAACATAGAGTGGAAAAGTTTTTTCATGTGCAGTATATTTAGAATTTGAACAAAGTTGTGAAAGGAGAGATCTATGTTGCAGTTAGCAAAAATATTTCAAAGCAGTATGGTATTACAGCAGCAGAAAGCGGCTGTCATCTGGGGAACGGCGAAAGCGCAGGAGGAAGTGACGGTTAAGATTCAGGGAAAAAGTGCCCGGACATATGCTGATATAAAAGGTAATTGGAAAATAGATCTGCCGATGTTAGAAGCTTCGTGTCAGGAGACAATGGTGGTCAAGTCCCAAGCTGAAAGTCTGGTTTTGGAAGACATCGCAGTAGGGGAAGTATGGCTGGCAGGCGGTCAGTCCAATATGGAGTTTTACTTTCGCTATGAAAAATATGCTGCCACCACAAGGGAGAATCTGCCAAAGCCGAATATTCGTTTTTATGATGTGCCGGAAGTATGCTATACGGGGCAAATAGAAGAATTTGATTACAGTAATATGTCTGTCTGGCGGAAGGCGCTTCCAGAAGAGATCGACTGGTTTTCGGCAGTCGGCTATTATTTTGCAGAAGCGCTGGAGACATCTTTGAGGGTGCCGGTCGGCATCATAGGATGTAACTGGGGCGGCACGACATCCAGTGCATGGATGAGCATGGAATCGGTAAAGCGTGTGGGAAAGGGTTGGTATCTGGATTATGAAAAGATACTGGCAGAAAAGGATATGGAAGCGTATTGGAACAAACAGCATGGAAATCCAATGAATGACAGGGGAAATCCGATGGATGATCCCTTTACTAAGCTGGTACTTCCAAAGACAATAACAGCCGAAGAATTAGCTGCAAATATGGGAAATTTAAGCGAAGATTTTGATGGGGATTTCACAGAAGTGCAGCTGCAGTCTCTCCCGGCATCGCTGTATGAGCATATGTTAAAGCCGCTTGCGCCATTTGCTCTGCGCGGCGTAATCTGGTATCAGGGGGAAAGCGATGATGTTCCAGGGAGACAGAGTCTGTACCAGGACATGCTTACTGCATTGATCGGGGACTGGAGAGCTTTGTGGCAGGAAGAACTGCCATTTTTAATCGTACAGCTTCCGGGATGGGAAAAATGGCTGGACTCTGTGAATCATGATTACACGGCAATTCGCCGCTGTCAGGAGCAGACAGTAAAAAATGTCCCGCAGGCATATCTGTGTTCTGTCTCTGATGTGGGTGAACAATTTGATATACATCCAAAGGATAAAAGGACGGTCGGCGGCAGACTTGCCCTGCTGGCACGCGGACATGTATATAAAGAAAGTATTGTATGTGATGCACCGCAGGCAGTATCGGTGGAAATTGGAGAAAAATCCATAGGTCTTACATTTGAAAATGCTGCGGGAGGGCTTTATGTAAAAGGTAAAGAGCTATCGGCAATGCAGCTTTTTATAGATGGACAGGAAAAAGCATTTGCCTATGAAATACAGAATGAAAAATTGACGTTATATCTGGATGAAAGGATACAAGGCACCGTTACGGTCAGCTTTGCTCAGACAGAGTGGTATCTTGTGAATTTGTATAATCAGGCAGGGCTGCCGGCGATACCATTTTTATTCGAAGTCTAAAATTTAGCTGTAACCGTAGAAAGCTGAGCGGAATGGAATTAAGGCAGGGATGTCTTATAGTGTCAAGAAAAAGCTGGAGAAAAAATATCTCTAAATGAATATTCACGATGCACAAGGAGGCTCAAAAGTACAAGCCAAAAGGGAAACAGCTTCTTTACGAAGCGTCTCCCTTAGGCATCAGTTATTTATTTCATGGCTTACCTGCTCATAACTTCTAACAGCGTTTTTGCCTGTTCTCTGCCAGTCTCTGCTTTCGGAACAAACAGCTGGAACATAATGTGATCCTCTACAAAGTAAACAGTGTCGGTGCCGACAGCGTCCTCTCTTTCAAAGAAATACGCATAGCGTCCGTCTGCGTATTCGTATGCTTCGTCGATCTTATCATGTTCTCCATAGCCCCACGTTTCCTGCTGGAAAGCGTCTGTCACAAACATTCCATTTGCGCCGAATACTGTTCCCTGATAGGATATTGTGACACATAAATGGCCATATCCATGCTCAAAATCTAAATTAAGCGCAAGATCTTTATAATCGATAAGATCGGCATTCGGAAGTGTAAATTTTGTCAAATCATGCATTTCCTGATAAGTTTTGAAATTGTGGAAATAATGCTTATAAGTAATGCCGTCCGTATCCTCTGACGCAGACCGTTGTGTCTTTGGATCCGCGCAGTATGATTCTATATCAAACTCTATAGGCTCTACAGAATCTAGCTGCATCGTCTGCTTTTGAGCAGACAGGGTAAAAGACTGAAAGATTGATTCTGCAACACTGATGATTTGATTGCTATTTGTAATGCCGATGATCATGCATAGCGCTGCAGTGATCACGCCGGCTGTCTTAAGAATGCGTCCTTTACAATATTTTTGATGTTTGATGAATGGCTAGCTTTTCAGCAATGCCTGCGGGCAGCAGACTCCGTCCATTTCTTTTTTATAAGCTTCTTTAAAATTTATTATCCAGCTTTCTTGTAGTTCTTTATTAGTCTGTTCGTTAAAACTCATAAATTATGCCCTCCTGTCTCATCATGATATTTTTGGTTTAAGCGTTTGTGAAAATTTATAATCAGTAGTTTGGTACTTGTAAACCTATCAGTGATGTCTTTTAGTTTAGGCTGCTTATTAACATTCCCTCCTGCTTCAGCATTTTTTCAATTTTGCTTGTCCCCTTGTCAGCCTGCTGGAAACAGAGCTTTCTTTGATGTTCAGGATCTGTGCGATTTCTTTCTGGCTGTATTCTTCATAATAATACAGATGAATGTTCAGACGATATTTTTCCGGCAGATTCTGTACACACTGGGTTACCCAGCCGCATTCGGGTTCTTCCTTCTGAGACTGGGACTCAATGCCGCTGCCAAGACCGGACAGCGTGACTCTGCGCCGCCATGCGGACTTCCAATCATCCTTACAGCAGCAGACTGTGGTTCTAATCAGCCATGCTTTGAGATGCTCCTCATCCAGCAGCTTATCCTGCTGCTTTAAAAGCCGCATACAGACTTCCTGATAGATGTCGTCTGCCAAATCCCTGCTTTTCATCTGGATGTAGGCAGTGCGGTAGATTGTATCTGCGTATCTGCTTAAAATATAAGACAGTTCTTCACAGCTGTATTCATTCATGGCAGTTCACCTCCTTTATCTTATATACGAGATAGAGAAGCAAAATCCTGCAATCATGATACTTTTATTGAGTTTCATTACAGGATGCTGCCAAAACTTTTGCAGTCAGCGGCTGTATGCTTTTGGAGTCTGTAAAATCGATACATGATCCATAGGTATCTATAATATAGCGTTCTTCAGCACTTAAATTGTTCAAGCCCTTTTTCAGCAGCATTCTGCGCAGCATGTACATCATGGATTTATGTATGAAATTCAGCTTAGAATAATCAATGCCTCCTCTTAGGTGAAATAGCTCTATATGACTGAGCATTTCTGGTGAAAGAGCCTTAGACAGGGATTTTTTGATATTGGAAACGTTATCCGGATGATTTGTATCTGCCAATCCGCATGTGAAAAGAAATACTTTTTTCTTTGATAGAATCCTCCAGCTGTCGGCGATTAATTTTATGCCGCTTACGCTGCCGGCATAAAGTCCGCCGCCGTATACTATGATGTCATATTTTGAAAAATCCTGAGTATGAAATCTTTTTCTTTCAAAGATCGGACATGAAAGCGCTTTGGCAGTCCATTCTGCATAACGCTTTGTATAACCGTATTTTGATTCATATATTACAACAATTTTATTCATGGAATCTCCTCCCTTTATGAGCTGTCGCAGCAGTTTTTAAAAATTTCAAGGGATTCTTAGCATTCTGTAAAAGTCACAGAATGACCGGACAGCTCCCCTCATCCGGCGTCCGGGAATCCAAAATGTAACACCATATCTGAACTGTTACGTATTTTTTAATGTCACACTTGTGTCTTGCTGCAGACTATCATATACTAATCATAGTAAATATTCAAGATATGCCATTAAAGTGCTACAAAAGATAGAAATTGTGTCATTATTTTAAAGTCTCATCGAGAAGCGATTTAGATCTATGGATACCCGGCAGTGCACAAAAAGATGTATATGGAGAGGATTTCATAATGTACGGACATGAAAAGCAGAAAGAACAATCTAGGAAGATGATAGAGGATGCTTTATTTGAGCTTTTGGAAGTAAAAGATTATACAAAGCTTACAGTATCTGAAATTGCAAAAAAAGCAGATGTGTCACGGAGGACTTTTTATCGGCTCTATAAAGAAAAAGACGAGGTACTGCACATTTATTTTGGCAGGCTATGTCAAGAATACAGCAGCAGGTATGGCAGCCTGCAGAGTTATGACCTGCACCGGATAGCTCTGGATTTTTTTAGTTTTTGGTATGAGTACAAGGAGCTGCTGATGCTTATGCATAAAAGAGGGCTGGATGAATTTTTCTATTACGAGGTCAGTAGTGCTTCCATAGATATTGTTAAAAGACGTATGAAAGAAAAGTGCAAGGATTTCAGGGGAATGGAATATTTTGCGCATTATTCTTCGGGCGGTTTTTTATTACTTTTACAGCAGTGGGTTGTAGACGGGATGAAAGAAACGCCTGAACAATATGCGAAGATAGTCAGTGAGTCTTTATTAAGATTTGTACAGTGAGTCAGTAAGTTTTTATAAAACAGGAGTTGCAGCCGCCATAAAGGGCAGACGGTCATTGCATGGGGCGGGCTGCAGTCAATGATATGAAAAACAGTAGAAAGGAGATTGATATTATGAAGCCAGTGATCTCAATTGGCAATCAGGATTTTGAATCCCAGGAGGGTACATTCCCCGATGCTTGCATCGCAACAAACTTTTCCC
>CANDMV010000159.1 GCA_947385875.1 uncultured Eubacterium sp.
CTGCGGCCTCCTGGTCCCAAACCAGGCGCTCTAGCCAAACTGAGCCACACCCCGTAGAGTTATTATAAATTAAAAGTCCGCTCTGCGTTCTTTCCATTATTTGTTTTCCCGAACGCAAGACAAAGTATATCGCATAAAATACAAAATGTCAACACTTTTTTATAAAAAATTTAAAATAAATTTTGGACTCTCCTGCGGACTTATATTCATCACGATATAGGAAGGCCTCCGCCCTTCCTGACGCGGATAGGAAAGGCTCCCTGGATTAATCACCCAGAGACCTTTTTCCTGCCGGATCAGCGGGCGATGCGTATGTCCGAACATGACGATATCCACATCTCTGCCCTGCGCTTCTTTTATCAGAGTCTCCACACCTGCCGCCACATAATAATAATGCCCATGTGTAATAAATATACGCTTTCCTTCCACCTCGACGATCTGCTCACTCGGCAGGTCAGAAAAATAATCATTATTTCCTCGTACAGCTGTTACCTCACAGTCTGCAGCGGCAGCTATATAATCTTCTCCTCCTTCGGTATCTCCCAAATGAATCACCTGGTCAAAAGCCTCCTCTGATTCAAGAACACGATCAAAATTATCGTGTTTTCCGTGTGTATCACTTATAATCAGCACTCTCATAATACCCTTCCCTTTCCCCCTGAATATCAGTGTACGAACCCGACAATATTTTATATAATTTCTTGTCCGTTTTTCTTAACGCACATATCGCATATCCAAAATGCAGACACCACTACGCCGTAGATTTTGGAGAGTGCACACCAAAAATCCGAGGTATAGCAGTGCCTGCATTAAGGATTTTTGATGTGTGCTATCGGAAAACAAACAAGCAATTATATTAAATATCAGCGAGACAGTACACTGGCGCTTCTAAAGCTTTCTAACCAATTCTTATGAAATAAATCCCCTTCTGACCAGCTCCTCTTTCATCGCGCGCAGCGCATTTCCTCTATGGCTGAAAGCATTTTTCTGCTCCATCGAAAGCTCTGCCGTGGAGCATCCATACTCATCTACATAAAATATCGGATCATATCCAAACCCATTCTTTCCCGCAGGCTTTAAGCCGATATAGCCTTCTACCGTTCCTCTGGTCGTAAATACTTCTCCACCTGGCACAGCCGCAGCGATGGCACATACGAACCTTGCTGTCCTGCGTTCCTTCTCTACACCGCTCAGACGATACAGCAATGCCTGATTCTTAATCTCATATGAAGTATCTTCCCCCAGATAGCGCGCCGAATATATGCCCGGCTCTTTATTCAGATAATCTATTTCCAGACCGGAGTCATCTGCCAGCACCAGATCCTGCGGCGCCAGTCTGGCAATCTCAGCTGCCTTGATACGTGCATTTTCTTCAAATACAGCACCATCCTCCGCCACATCCAGTTCTATCCCCGCTTCTTTCATAGACAGCACTTCTAATCCGCATCCAGATAATATTTCCTTTATTTCTTTCATCTTGTTTTGATTTCCTGTAGCAAAAATAATTCTTTCAGCCATTTTAGTTCTCCTCATTTTTATCTATTTCATCTAATCTGTCCAATGATTTTAACAGAGCCTGATAGATTCCTTCTGCTGCTTTTTTTTGGTAAGCCGGATCTACAAGCCGCGCCAGCTCCCTCGGATTATTCATAAACCCAACTTCTATCAGAGCCACCGGTGCAATAGAGTTTCTTATAATATAGATTTTATTTCCATAAACAAGCCTTCGTTTCTTTGCACCTGTCGCTTTTTCTTCTTCATCTAGGCAGATCTGGGCAAAGTCCTTGGTATCAAATTCCCTGTCTGACGCCAGTTCATCGTACATGACCTCAATTCCTTCGACATCGGTATGCCCTTTTAAAGAATTGATGTGTACACTGACAAATAAATCTGCTCCAGAATTATTAGCAAGTCCAACCCTGTTGGAAAAATCAGGATTGGAATCATCCAGTCTGGTATAATATACACCTATGCTTGGATCCTTCGCTTCATCAAACAGAGCCTTCAGCTGCTGTACGATCGCAAGCGTAATATTTTTCTCATATTTATCCCCTGATACCGCTCCCGGTGCTCTTCCTCCATGTCCCGCATCTACGACAATAACTCTGTCATAAATCTCTTTCGGAGAAAGGAAATCCAGATATAAATAATCCTCGTCATAACTGCTCTGCACTTCTACGACTTTATTCATCGAAAGCACAATGCTGCCGCTTCCGTCACCGCTGTAATAATCAAGACTATTAATATCTTCGGTCTTGCCAAGCATCTGATAATCATACATATAATTCTCATCAGCGCCCGGTATCACGATCTCTATTCTCTGGTCAACATATTTTTGCAAAATACTGATTTTAGACGCTTTCGTACCCTCTGGTATCTCCAGCTGCATCTGATGAGTCATTACAATGACTTCCTGCGCTGCCTTGATCTTGCCCTGTTCTTCTGCTGCCTGTATCTGCTCTGCCTTCTCCTGAACCTGCTGTGTATTATAATCCAGAATCTCAAGACCTGACATCTTCTCCAGCAGAGCGTACCGTTCTTCTCTTGCCTTCCGATCCTGAATGATTCCTTCACTGAATGCTTCTACCCGCTGCCGGATTGTCGGCAGTGTCCACACAGCCGCACATACAAATAGAGAAAATACACACGTAAATATCGATGTAAACCTGACTAATTTTTTCTCCACGTGCTTCTCCTTCCTTCTTCTGTAAAAACGTTCATCCAGTCATTTGTAACAGTCTGGCCCCATACATTCACTTCGCCAAAAGCTAACTTTCAATGAACCGGATTGAGTTACATTGAAGCTGAGCGTCTTAGTCGGAATTAGCGATTAGTTCACCGCAGTGTTGCTCTAGTCTGCACAGAGCATGAGCCGCCAGACAAATCCGTCCTGCCAGACGCAGAATCGTCAGAGAGGTCGTTAAGTTAATGACATTGAAGGCTGAACTGTAACTGATTATTTTTTTCTTTTGGGAGGCTTCGGTCCCATAAATTGATAAAAATCCGTCTTCAGCATTCCATTGTAAATTTTTCTCTTTTTATCCGCATGTCTGCCAATATATCGTTCTGCATCTTCATAGCCCGTAATTATGTACATTGACCATGCATCCAATCCTCGATAAGCCTCTCCGATCTGCCGATACAGATCCGGAAGATTCTCCTTATCCTCCATACGCTCGCCATACGGAGGGTTCGTAATCACAAAACCATATTTCTTCGGATGTCGCAGATCACTGACACTGCGGCGCTGAAAATGAATCATGTGCTCTACGCCTGCACGCTTTGCATTCTCCCTGGCCAGACGTATTACCTGCTCATCTATATCATAGCCTTGAATATCCACCTCTGCAGACGTATCCACCAGATCTCTGGCCTCTTCAAATGCTTCATACCATGTCTTTTTCTCAATCAGGTTTTCCCATACCTGTGCCGTGAAATCCCGATTCATGCCCGGCGCTATATTGGCTGCCATCATAGCTGCTTCAATCGGAAATGTCCCGCTCCCGCAGAATGGATCCACTAAAATCCTGTCAGGATGCCAGGGAGTCAGCTTAATCAGAGATGCCGCCAGCGTCTCAGACAGAGGAGCCAGACCGCCCATCGTACGGTAGCCGCGCTTATGCAGAGAATCTCCTGTCGTATCGATCGTAACCAATACTTCATCCTTCATCAAAAAAATCCGAATCGGATACTCGGCACCCGTCTCTTTGAACCATTCTATATCGTAATATTCCTTCATCTTCTCTACGACTGCTTTTTTTACAATTCTTTGAATATCCGACGGGCTGAACAATTTGCTTTTTATAGAAGAAGCCTTTGTGACCCAGAACTTCCCATCCTTCGGCAGATAAACTTCCCAAGGCAGCGCACGTATGCCCTCAAACAGCTCATCATACGTCTGCGCATGAAAGCTCCCCACCTTTAACAGCAGGCGCTCTGCCGTGCGTAAAAATAGATTCCCACGGCAGACTGCCTCTGCATCTCCTGCAAATGTAACCTTTCCATCTTCAACCTTTGTGATTTCATATCCAAGATCATAAATTTCCTTTTTTAATACTGCCTCCAGTCCAAAATGACATGGCGCAGTCAGCTCAAATGTATGCATATTCTCTCCATCTAATTGTATTTTATATTTCAGTACCTTTGTTTCACTGACTATATATTATCTTGTCTATTTTCAGGTGTCAATGAGATTTTCATTGTTTCCCATTTAAACTTTGCTAAAAATCCGGATTATGCGATAAAAAGCATTCTGCTCCGCCAATCAGTGCAGCAATCTGATATCCCCGTCTGGACAGCCGTTTTGCAGCCATAAGGCTCAGATTGCCATGCTCACAGTATAAGACAATCTTCCTTCCCATCGGCAGACGGTTCTCCCACTCGGAAAGCTGCTCATACGGATAATTATGCGCGCCCGGCAGATGGTATTCCCGATACTGCTGCGGCGTCCTCAAATCCACAAAAAATACGTCACGCCGCTTTAAATATGACGGCGCATCCTTACATCGAATCAATTCAAAATCCATATCTCCTCCTGCTTTACATAGAATAAAACAGCTCTGTGCAAAAGAAACTGCAGTTTCTTTTGTTCAGAGCTGTTTTTCTTACTATAGTTTATTCAGTTGAGGAGCGATTGCCAATGTTATTTTGTATGGCAGTCTGAGCTTGAGTTTTCAGCTTTGTTAGAAGCCTGATTTTTAGAGCTCTGAGCATTATTTGCGTTGCTTGCGCGGTTGGAGCTGTTTGTGCTGTTAGAGCTGCTCGCATTGGACGCATTGCTTGAATTGTTTGCGTTGTTTGCATTTGATGCATTACTGTTTGCGTTGTTTGCATTTGATGTCTTGTTCTTTGCCATTTTTAATAGCCTCCTATTCGAATATCTATAATTACAATGTCTTAACAAACATTGTAATCATAGTATGATCCATTGGGCTATTTATTATACTGGTAAATCTTGTAAATATTTACGCTGACCTTAATTTTTTCTCATATGCCCTGCGATAATTTCCCAGCTGATGGCACAGCAGCGCCAGATCCAGCCGTTCCCGCCAATTCTTTCCTTTTTTGGAATAATACAATTCGAATTTAATATTCCGATTAACCAGATACTGAATAAAGCCGGCATAAAAATTAAAATACCATCCGGTGATACTGCTGTCTTCCACCTGAGCTACTTTCTTTGTCTGAAGCATTTTTGATATTTTTGTCAGTACTGAAATCAGATTCATCCCATTGAGTGCCGGAGCAAACCGGAAACAGAGCAGACCCAGATTAATTGTCTCCAAACCATTGACTTTAAAGCGTTCAATGAGGCTGTCTACTGATTCCACATTAAATTGTGCTGTTTTTTCCATATCTTCCCTACCGCCTGCATTTTTCTACCTATACAGTATGTCGGATACTTGGAACATTTTCCTCATCATCTGTATTTGCCATAATTTTTCATGACTGTTCTTTAATTACTGCATACCATTTGTTCCCATTTCTTTGAGCTGCTCAATCAACTCTAAATCCGAAGCCGTAAGCTTTACATTGGAAGTAATCGAATCTCCATTCGGACGCTTTACAATCATCTCAATGATTGTCCCTTCTTCCATCGGCTGGCTGACTACCGCCTGAAAAAAGCGCGGCAGCTTCGGATGATTGCTTGTAAACTCATCCCACATACCTTTGACCTTAAAAATCATAGCCGGATTTACCATTTTTATACCCTCCATTATTCATAAACGTTCAGCATCCAATCCGTTTTCGTTACAGTTCAGAGCTAATGCAAAGTACCGGGCAAAGCTGCAGCCCATTTTCATTTCACTTATTTTCGTAAAACACCCGCATCATCTCTCTCGTCAGGCTGAATCCGTCATCCATATCCTTTAATCTTTCTCTGTCAGTCCACTCAGCCACTGATAGCTCATTCTGATCGAGATGAATCGTATCATCACCATCTAATTCCGCAAAATAACCAAGCAGCAGATTTGCGTCAATCCCCCATGGCTGAGATTTATAGTAACGAATATTTTTTACGCGCAGCCCGACCTCTTCCATTACTTCCCGCCTGACTGCCTCTTCTGCTGTCTCTCCTGCTTCTACAAATCCTGCAATCAGCGCATAGCGCGTATACTCCCGATTCGCGTATTTTGATAACAAAATCCTGCTGCCGTCCGTTACCGCAGCGATAACAGCAGGGGCAATCTCAGGATAATTCTGACTGCTGCATTTTTCACAATACATCATCCGTTCTTTTTGATCCGGTTTCATCCGGGCACCACAGCACCCGCAGAATCTGCTGCTCCTATACCACTGATATAAATGAAACGCAGTATAAGCTGCAAAGCAGACTCCTTTATCCGCCTTATAACGAAGCTCCGACATTTTTACAAATCTGGACTTAACTTCATTATATACCAAATCATCTGCTTGTGTCGCCTCAAAATTCATATATAAAAAATAACATTTTTGATCAACAGCAAATAAATATTGATATGTACAAGCTGTATTCAAATCCTGAATCTCAGGAAACGTCAGTCCTTTTTCTGTTTCTTTTATCAATATTTTATTTTTATCAAACACTGCTATATAATCTGTCTCTTTGGGTTTTTTGGGTGTATATTGATTATACAGTATTTTAGGCTCTATATCTTGTATCACAATGCATCTTCCTCTTTAAAATCTATGTATCGAACCTGCTTATATGATTACTATTATGTTTACTTTCACAATCAATGTCATGAACTCAGGCTTTTCACTGTTAGATTCTGTGTCTGGCGGGACAGATTTGTCCGGCGGCTCATGCTCTGTAAGGACGTTTAAGGAGCGTTTTTAGCGGAGGTGAAATCCATCGTATAGATCCTGCCCTTGGATACGTAGACTTAGGCGCGAAGCCTTTGCTGAGCGTCTTAGTCGGAGTTAGCGATTCGTTCACCGCAGCGTTGCTCCAGTTCGCACAGAGCATGAGCCGCCCGACAAATCCGTCCCGCCAGACGCAGAATCGTCAGGGAGGCCGTTAGGTTAATGACATTGTTCCACAATACTCACGATTTATTCCTTAAAGCCGCAGAACTCTCTGATCTGGCGTTTCGTGCATTCTGCCACATCACCGCCGTCTATATATACACCTGACCACTCGACAATTTTCTCCATCGCGGTCTCTACGCTCCATTTTGGCTGCCAGCCAAATGTATTCTTTAATTTAGAACAGTCTAATTTCAAAAAATTAGCTTCATGAGGCCCGCCGTCGTATTGATTGACCCACTTCACTAAACTGCCGGCTGCCTGCTTCCACTTATCGCAGAACAACGTCACCAACTCGCCTGTCGCCCAGCAGTCTGCTTCATCCGGCCCCACATTATAATTACCGGCATAACTGCCATCCTCATACTGTGCCTTCGCGATCATCAGATAAGCTGTCACCGGCTCTAATACATGCTCATACGGCCTGATGGAATATGGATTGCGTATGATGATATCCTGTTGTGACTGTACAGCGCGTATACAGTCTGGAATAATCCGGTCTGCGGCAAAATCTCCGCCGCCGATCACGTTGCCTGCACGGGCCGTAGAGATCGCTACATGTCCATCCGAAAAGAAGGAGTCTTTATAACTGCCGGTCACCAGCTCTGAACAAGATTTAGAATTCGAATAAGGATCATATCCATTCAGCTCTTCATTCTCACGGTAGCCCCACTCCCATTCCTTATTCCGGTATACCTTATCCGTCGTTACATTTAAAAAGGATTTTACGGAAGAAGACATTCTGACACATTCCAATAAGTTTACTGTGCCCATGACATTTGTCTCATATGTATATACCGGATTCTTATAGGATTCCCTTACAATCGGCTGTGCTGCCATATGTATTACGATTTCAGGCTGTACTCTTTCAAATACCTGCTTCATATGTTCCAAATCACGGATGTCGCCAAGCACCGAATCCATATGTTCCGACAGCCTGCACAAATGAAAAAGACTTGGATCCGTCGGTGATTCTAACGCATATCCGGTAACCCGCGCTCCTGCCATCTGCAGCAGCTGACACATCCAGGCACCTTTAAATCCAGTATGTCCTGTAATCAATACTTTTTTGTCCTTATAAAAAGATATATCCCACATATTCGTCCCCTTCTGTCATCCCATGATAAAGCATTTCTTCACAATATCCCATACATCTGCGGCAATTTCCTTCGGACTCCCATTCCCATCCACTACGGCTACCTGCTCCACGCCCTGAAGCTTGTCAAATGCTTCTATATATTTCTGCCTTACGATTGTCAGACGCGACTTTTCTTCAAATAATTCCCTTTGAAATCTTGACTTTGCAATGCGCTCTAAAGCTGTATCTGGATCTATATCAATAAAAATGTTCACCGCAGGCCGCAGTATCGCGCTGCTTTGCTCATTTGCCTGAATCACCCAGTCCATCGGCGCATCTACACTCTGATAGGCATAAGATGAGAAATAATATCTGTCCATAATTACAGTCGTGCCTTCATCAATCTTCTGGCTGATGCCATTAACATCATTTAACAAATGATCGAGCCTGTCCGCTACAAACAGTGCTGCTATCACCTTAGGATCTGCCTTTACCCTGCCGGTCATGATCTGATGTATCAAGGAGCCAACCGGCGAATCTGTAGGCTCCATTGTCGTATAGAAGGGAATATTCTCCGATCTTAACCTTTCTGCCAATAAACGCACCTGAGTACTCTTTCCGCTGCCGTCTATTCCCTCGAACGCTATAAATTTTCCTTTTCCCTCCATACTGATCCTTTCTAAACCTTTATACACTTACACACTACTAAGAATCAAAGCTTCGAGCACATCTTTTCAGTGCTGGACATTTTCCTCCACGTATACATAATCTCCCCAGTGTAAAGAATGCCGACGGTCATTACTGTGATGCATGACATTATTCGACATAAACTACACGGGCTCTGGATCTCTTTTGGTAACAATACAGTTTGTCTGAATTGTTACCTCTTTTGACCTTTTTTACCTTTTTTTACATTTGAGGAAGCTGCTTTCGCAGACTGTCTGCCAGATTTAACGTCTTCCCGCCCTATAGCTGCATCATTTGATGCACTTTGCGCATTTACATCGGGTCTGCCAGCCGATTTATTATCCACACCGGATGTACTTCCTGCATTCTTTGCTGCCAGCGCCTCTTCCTGCGCTCTTTGCTTTTTGACAATTTCGTTGACCGCAATACCCATGCCCATCATAATCCAGTAAATCGGCGCAACGCTTACCGTAGAATCATTTAAAAATGAAATAACCATATAAGTAAATGTAGCCAGCAGAAGACCTGCTCCTATAATCTCTAATCCATTTTCATAGGCCGCGGTCCGATATAATTTAAAGCTGGTTATAAAATACCAGATATAAAATACCAATATGGCAATTAATGCCGGTATCCCGCTCTGTGTAGCCACCTGAAGATAAAAGCAGTGAGGCTTTACATCAATAGCTGTCGTCGTGCCGTCATATACTTTATCGACATAATCATCCTGCGGATAAGTGACTGTATATGTATCCGCACCTGTTCCAAATAAAATACAGTTTTTCAGCATTGGAATGGTCTTTGACCAGATCGTTCCACGCTCTTCAAATTTCTTTTCCAAAAAATCAGCCGCAACCCGCGGAGCGTTATTGATCTTATCCCATTTTCCAAATACATTATAATAATAATACGTGCCGTCTTCCCCTTTTTGGAAATACCAGTCACGGCTGTCTACATTTACAGCCAGAGCAACCTGCTCGTTCAGATTCACGACCTGAACGGTAACTCCCAAAAAGCGTTCATCCGTAATCGAATACAAATAGTTCTGTTCATCCAGCGTATTACTCAGCTCCTGTCCGTCATCATCTACCATATGAAGGACATATCCATCATCATATACCTCATAGGACACCCGGAACACATTTCCAAGATAGGTAACCGCTACATCCTCATCACCGGTTACAATCTCTGATACTGCATCCTGTGCCAGATCCGGCGCGCTGAACAGTCTGATGAATTTTTCCAAAATAAAATCATTCCTTGATATAAATGCTACTGCGATGACTGCCGCAACAGCAATCGACGGTACAACGATTTTCCATGCCTTTAAAATTCTTTTATATAACAGCACGATCGTTAGTACTGCCGTGACCGCAAACGCAACAATACCGCTTCGGTTTCCAGATGCCAGAAGACATACAAGAGACGCAACAAGAAAAACCGCATAAATAATCCTATAAATCCACTTCCTGCTTTTCACCAGCATTGCAATCTCAACAGGAATCATCAGAGCGAAATATGACGCAACATAGTTAGGGTTATAAACTGTCAGAAATACGCGGCCTTTTTCAAATACAAGTCCAAGCTGCCTGTCTTTGTCAAGCCCCATTACCCAAAGATGCCCCAGCGGTGTTTCGAACAGGTCATGGCCGACTGCCTGCATGATCCCGACAATCAGCATAACGCCCAGACCGACCGTCAGCCACATCATGATGCAGTCTACATCTTCGATTGTATTGACGAACTGATACGCATAAAAGGCAATGACACAGTAGCCAAGCAGAACCCATACCGTTTCAAACATTTCCTGCGCTCCATGAAAGGAGAAATAACGGTATTCTGAAAAGAGCGAGGACAGCAGCGTCAAAACCGCATATACAAGAACAGGTATCATCTCATAACACAGTTTAAATTCTTTTTTCTTAGCTGCATATCTCCACGCAAGAAGCGCACACATGACTGCTGCAATCCATGTAATCGCTACTGATTTGTAATAAAGGAAGAAATCATTTACATCATCAATCGTCGTATACCAGTCAAACTGCGACAGATTCGTATGAATCTTACATACATGGACAATTAACGGCACAATTGTTAGTAATAAAATCAATGGAATAAGATAAAATGCTGTACTTTTTTTTCTCATGTTTAAATTCCTCGCATATATTATAAAGATAAAACCTTCTGCCTGACCCCAGAGCGTGTTTGAAACATCTCACAGAAAGCATTTTTCAAACACGCTCTTGCAGACTGCCAATATTATATACCATTTTTCATGCAAAAGAAACTATTATTTTGAGCTTCAATTCAGCCCATGCTGCAGTTTCGTCCAGAATACTAAATACCAGATCCATTTGGGACTGATTCATAATACGAAATAAAACCTCAGCAATATACTTACTGAGGTTCTTTATAGTGAAATTCTTTAAGCTGGCCCACAAGGATTCGAACCTTGAAATGACGGAGTCAGAGTCCGTTGCCTTACCATTTGGCGATGGGCCATTATTTCCTTTCGCCTTTCGACATGATGTATTATATAACGCCTTGAAAAAAAAATCAAGTCTTTTTTTGAAATTTTTCTATTTTTTATAAAGTTCGAACATTTATGAAAGTTTCTGACAATTCACGATGATTGAAATATTGCTCAATCATATACGCCTATTGAAAAATGCTCTCATTTTCAATAAGCCTTCTTAAAAGATCCCCCGTCTTTGGGATTTAACACCATGTTTTTTTGAAAATCTTATATAGTCCAATA
>CANDMV010000160.1 GCA_947385875.1 uncultured Eubacterium sp.
GCTTTTTTCTTTACATCATCTTCGATACGCAAACTGATCTGAGCCATCATATCACCTCTCTTTCCCTTTAAACAAAACAAACCCCTTACACAAATTTGCCGTCTATGCAAGGGGAAATATAATTTTGTACAAAACTGCTAAGCTATGATCTCCACAGAATCTAAATGAATCCAATCTTTACTCTACAGAAATCAGATAATAATAAATAGGCTGTCCGCCATACTGGACTTCCACTTCCAGATCTTCATACTTTTCAGATATTTTCGAGGCTATGGCTCCCGCAGCTTCCGCGGTAATCTCTTCCCCATAATAGATGCTTACAATAGCTGCTTCATCGTCAATCATGCTTTCGATCATCTCTATGGTTACCTGATTTAAGTCACGTCCTACGGCAAGAATCGTCTTATCGCCGATTCCCATATAGTCATCCTGCTTGATTTCTTTATCATCAATGACTGTGTCACGAACTGCATAGGTGACCTGACCGGTCTTTACATTTTTAATCTCTTCCATCATGCGGGATTCATTTTCCTCTACAGACTGCTCTGGAATAAAGTTAATCAGCGCAGTAATTCCCTGTGGAATCGTCTTCGTCGGAATGACATGCACTTCTTTCTCTTCGCTTAACGCCGCGGCCTGATTTGCAGCCAGTATGATGTTTTTATTATTCGGAAGAACAAAGATGTGTCTAGCCGGTACTCTGCCGACTGCGTTTAAGATGTCTTCTGTACTTGGATTCATAGTCTGTCCGCCCTCGATCATATAATCTGCTCCAAGCCCTTTAAATACCTCGCTTAGTCCTTCGCCTGCAGATACGGCAATGAAGCCGATTTCTTTGCTCGGAGCACTGCTTTCTGCTTCTTTTGCAGCTTCCTCGGCAGCCTGCCGGGCCGCAAGCTTCTGAGAATCTTTGATAACACGTTCCTGATGCTCTTCGCGCATATTGTCGATTTTAATTCTGCTTAAAGATCCATGTGTCAATGCTTCCTGGATGGCAAGTCCCGGATCATTGGTATGTACATGGGTCTTGACGATTTCATCATCTGCTACCACTACAATAGAGTCACCAATCGATTCCAGAAAAGATTTATATCTGTGTTCTTCATCGTCTGTCAACGATTTATTTAATACTATGATAAATTCTGTACAATAGCCAAACTTAATCTCTGCCTCAGTCTCTTTTGAAATCTTTCTGACCGCTGCAGCAGGCTCAGCGCTGATTGTATAATCAATTTCTTTGCCAAGCAGAGCGTCATAAGCTCCCTGAAGTACAACGACCAGTCCCTGGCCGCCGGAATCAACAACGCCTGCCTGCTTTAACACCGGAAGCATGTCCGGGGTTTTTTTCAATACAAGCTCTGCTTCTTTAATGACCTCGTCCATAAAATAAACAAGATCATCCGTTTCTTCTGCCAGCTCAGCTGCCTTATCCGCAGCGCCTCTGGCAACAGTAAGGATTGTGCCTTCTTTCGGCTTCATAACTGCCTTATACGCAGTCTCAACCGCCTTTTGAATTGCAGCGGACAGAATCGGGACAGTGATCTGTGTCTCTTTTCCGATTACCTTCGTAAATCCACGAAACAGCTGCGATAAAATAACACCGGAATTTCCCCTTGCGCCGCGCAGGGAGCCGGATGAGATTGCTTTTGCAATGGACGGCATATCCGGCTTGTCCAATGCGCTGACTTCCTTCGCTGCCGACATGATCGTCATTGTCATATTCGTGCCGGTATCTCCGTCAGGGACAGGAAATACATTCAGCTCATTGATCCATTCTTTTTTGGATTCCAGATTTTTAGCACCATTTAAAAACATCTTCGCCAATACCGCAGCATTTATCGAATTGATTTCCACTTTCAAATCCTCCTTAATCAATCACGCGGACGCCTTCAACAAAAATGTTGATTTTTTTGATGTGCATTCCAGTGAATTCTTCTACACGATACTTTACCGTACTAATCAGGTTATCAGTTACCGTGCTGATACTGACACCATATGATATGATGACATGAAAATCAATGGTAATCTCATTGTTCTCATCAATAGTTACATTTATACCGTGAGTAAGGTAATCTTTCTTTAATAATCTTACAATGCCGTCTTTTACATTTACAGCGGCCATGCCGACAATGCCAAAGCATTCTACAGCAACGGAACCGGCGTAAGTCGCAATGACATCATGGCCAATGATGACTCTGCCGTATTCATTTTCAAACTGACCTTTCATAGCATACCTCCAATCATCGTTGCATATTTTAAAGTGAGCTTCTAATGGGCTGGATTCAGTCACAGTTCTGCCAAAGGCTCTTTAACGTTATTATAACCGCTTTTTGCAAAAAAGAAAACTATATTTTTACATTTTAAAAAATTTGAATTTAAACCTTGCATTTGTGTACTTCATCTGCTAGAATAAAATAGTTCGTAAAACACTCGTACATGCAGGGAGGTGTCAATATGGCTAAATGTTCAGTTTGTGGAAAAGGCGTTCTTTTCGGTAACAATGTGAGCCATTCACATAGACGATCCAACAGGATGTTTAAACCAAACATTAAATCGGTCAGATGTAAGGTAAACGGAGCTACCAAAAGACTGTACGTATGTACACGCTGCTTAAGATCCGGCAAAGTCGAAAGAGCGTAAGCTTTGCAGGACGTAAGCTGTAACCAGGGACTGTCATCGGTGATAGAATATCATCTATGACAGTTTTTTTGTGCACGATACCTGTCTTTTATGGACTAATTCAAAAACTATTTCATATAATATAAAAGCACAAGGATTTTACTGGTGTGTAAATAAAACAAAGAATCGAAGTGGCGTATGAAAAGAATATGTGGATTTGCAATGTTTTGGGTCGCAGTCGGAATGGTGGTAATGATGATTGTTTCAGAAATCTGGATTGCACTGTTAATCATATTTGCACTATTAATCTGCGGTTATAATTTATTCTGCTGTTAACATCATTGAGTTCATTGCGATTTAACGATGCAGCCTAACCGATCTGAAAAATCGGCTCTATAAAATCAGTCTGCTGCGGCTGCATCGTTTTTCATGCTGTATAAAAATTCATTCAGTATTTTTACTGTTTTATAGAATCTTCCAGCTGACTTTCTAAATCTGCTGCGGCCTTCTGCTGAGCCTGAGAATCTACTTCTGCAGTATTATCCTTGGATGTAAATTTGTTCACAAAATCTGGTATCATATCCAAAATCTTCGTAATGCCGTCCTGATTTTTTACGTTTACTAATTTTGTTGTGCCGTTTTGAATCACTAATACAGCGCTGGGTGTAATCTTACCTCCCATACCGCCGCCTCCGTTATTCTTGTTCTCACCGGAAAACGCGCCGGCACCAACACCAAAAGTCACATCTACTAATGGGAGAATAATGGTTTCACCGATATGCACGGCATCACCTACTACGGTCTTTGTTGAGATGAAACTGTCCATTCCTTTAAATAACGATGCAACTGTGGAACTAAAACTATTGTCTGACATATGATTTCCTCCTGTTTCTAAAGTGATTACATGTTATCAATATTCCTGTTATCCATGTCTTGTTGTATGCTCTAAGTGATCTTTCAAGCTCTTATTGTATGCTCTAAGCGATCTTTTTAGCTCTTATTGTAGCTCTAAGCGATCTTTTTAGCTTTTATTATATGCTCTAAACGATCTTTCAATTCTTTGCCTTGCTTATGTTATTCTAATCATTTATTTTGCAAACTGCACGAAATGGCCGACTCATGACTTACCCATAATCCTGCGGAATACTGCCATGCAATCTTTGTCGCGAATCAGTCGTATGAAAATCATAACCATTACATATCCAGTCACTTTTCCCTGCAGTTCCAGCTCCCCTTCGACATACAGCTTATCGGATTCAAAATCTGCTGTAATATGATAAGGGCTGCGGTATACGTGAGGAAACATGCTTATCATACCTAACACTTCACCTGTCAGTGCAGGATCCGCAAGAGAAAAAGCAAGCTCGGCGCTTACCTTCCTAGGCTTGTATTTTAGAACCAGATAGCAGAGCTCTTTCCATAAATGACTAACTGCATTACGGTTGCCTGGAGAGGTAATTTCTCCATAAAGCATATGGATTTTTTCACGAATTATGCTGAGCTTTGTACGAATACCTGTTATGGCATTTTTTATAGCGTACAGTTTTTTCTGGATGCCTGAATATAACTCTGACAAAATATTTTTTTTCTTCCTGCGTTTCTTAGGATCTTTTGATGTCTTGTTTTTTTCAAAATCTATGATCTTAGATTCTAAAATCTCAGTTTCATCCTTTGCTTCTTCAGCTAAAGCTTTGCTTTGTGAAACGTTTTCATCCTTTGCTTCTTCAGCTAAAGCTTTGCTTTGTGAAATGTTTTCATTCAATGAAACGGAACGTTCATTTTCTTCTAATTCAGCTGTATTTATTGTCTGATTCTTGGCATCCGGTTCCAATGAATCGATTGTCTGTTCGGACATGCTTTGTGTCGTGTCTGTCCGTCTGCCTGAGTCCGGTTCCTCCTTTGCCGCCCGATTCCTATTCTGCTTTTTTTCCCTGCGCTTATTGAACCCCGCAAGCACCTTGCGTACATCAAGTCCCGCAGCGCGAATCTCATTGGTAAATCCTTTTGGTCCATAATTCAAATTGATATGAATGAAATGCAGCAGCCAGCTGACCTTGGCCTGTGCCTGAATATTTTTGACCAGACTATTTCCAGAAGCTGCATCCCGCTCATTTTGTATCATTATGCGATAGCGCACTGGAACAAATAAAACAAATAAAAGCATGGCTATGAGAAGAATGAATAAAGTCAAAAGCAGCCAGCCTAGAATCTTTAATACCATGAATAAAAATAATCCGACTGCCTTTATCATAAACCACCACCTGCCTTCTGCGTATGAAGCAGGCAGCGCTTTATCTCAAAACCGCCTGTTTTCTGATACACATCGATTACAATCGATGCCGCCGTTTCTAATGCTTCATCATATCCTTTTGCAAGCCCCACAATGTACAGATTCTGTTTTGGATAATGCTTCTGTCGAAGCTCTCTCGCCGGAATAATTTCCAGCAGATTTGTCCCAGATCTGCATAATACAATGATAAAAATATTAGTAAGAACTGCATTGTGATTTATTTTCCATTTCAAATGCCTGATTTTTACATCTTTTTTCGGGATGCTTTCCCCCATATATAAATTTTCGTACCAAATCATCCATGCTCCTCATGGCATTCTGCCTAAAATACAAATCCTCCATTTGTGGCTACTGCCCACAGGGAGCCTGCAAACAGTAACACGCTACAAAGAAACCCGCTGACGCGAAATCCCTAATAATATTTCTTGCTTCCCCACAGATTACTTTTTTTCAGACTCAGATATTCATTATATGCCTGTTCCAGAATCTGCTTTTCGTTCGAAAACTTTAACAGATGGTACGCTTCATGAAACTTATAATAACCAGAGTCCACAAAATACTCCTCCCATTGTGGTTTGCTGTAATAATTGTCCGCCATCATCAGATACCAGTGGACTTCCTTTTCCACTGTATCCTCTGGTACATTAAATGTGTACTGGCTTTTACCAACGTATTTTATAATCGCTGCATTCACGCCGGTTTCTTCCAAAACCTCCCGGACCGCTGTCGATTTGTAATCCTCTCCTTCCTCAACAGTTCCTTTTGGCAGAACCCATCCCTCATACTTGTTTTTGTAATTCTTGTAGAGTAATAGGATTTTGCCTCGGAATATTACCACACCACCACAACTGGTTGCTTCTATCATTACAACACCTCCTGATGTGGTCAAAAAAATAATAACTAATCAGTAGTATACCCCTTTTTATGGATACATGCAAGAAAATCATGATGGTTTTTTATTAACACTGTTACAGTTCAGCCTTCGGCTTCACTGTAACGGAATCCGGCTCATTAAAAGTTCGCCTTTGGCGAAGAGCCGGATTCCCTCTTGGCATAATTTACTCGCTCTTACGTACTTTGCAGCTAATGCAAAGTACTTGGCTGAACTGTTACTTAACACTAATTCGTTCCTTGAAAATAAGCGTCAAATACAGCCTTGGCTACCGGAACAGCATAAGCTCCGCCAGTGCCGGCCCCTTCGATCACAACAGATATCACAATGTCTTCCATGCCTTCTTTAGACGCATAGCCCACAAACCACGCATGGCTGTCTTTTGCACTGGTAAATTCTGCAGAGCCTGTCTTGCCTGCGGCCTCATAGCTCTGGCCGTTTAATGCAGATGCGGTTCCCTGTGTCACGACAGAACGTAAATAATTTTTGAGTACGGCAGATTTTTTAACTGATAAAAGCGTATCATATTCTTCCGGTTCGTTGGCAGATACCTCTGCTCCGCTATAATTTGTCACTCGATCAATCATGTAAGGTTTCATCAATACGCCGTCATTGGCAATCGCAGACATCACAAGCGCTAAATGATAAGGCGTGACCAGTGTCTTTCCCTGTCCGATCGAAGTCTGTATAATCTCGCCTGCCGACGCGCCTGGCTCCAGGACAAAGCTGCTTTGTTTGTATGGAAACTCACATGGAAGCGGTGAATCAAACAGCAGGCTGCGGTTTAGATTTTGAAATTTTGCAAGATTTAAGGATAAACCAATGGATGAGAATGCCGTATTGCAGGAATTTGCAAATGCCGCATTCAAATCCTCGTGTCCGTGTACCTTATTTCCGAAACAGTGGATGACATTTTCTTCCTGTGTCAGAACCCCGCTGCATTCGTAAGCGTAGTTCTTATAATTCTTGTGCTCCCTCATATATTCCATCATGGTAAAAATCTTAAATGTCGAGCCCGGCGGATAAAGCCCCTGTGTAACGCGGTTTAACAGCACAGCGGAGGATTGGTCTTCCGATGTAATGCTGTCCCAGTCTGCTTGAATCGTATTCGGGTCAAAATCCGGCCTGGATACCATGGCAAGTATTTTACCGGTGGAAGGCTTTAGTGCAATGACTGCTCCCTGATAGCTGCCCATTGCATCATAAGCAGCTTTTTGTACCGAAGTATCGAGTGTTGTGACTACAGTATCACCGGTATTTTTCTTATCCTGAATTTCCTTTAAGATTTTTTCAAGAAAAAATGTGTGGGAACGAAGCAGCTGAAAGTTGCAGACTGATTCTATGCCGGACTTGCCGTTCGTACTAAATCCTACTGCATGTGCAAACATACGTCCATATGGATATTCTCTGGTTTCTGTGCCGTCCGCGGCTGTCTTCGTTGAAGCCAGTATGTCTCCTTGTGCTGATACGATGTCCCCGCGGATGATACGGTCAGCAAATGAATCCTGCCTCGCATTGTATGGACTGTTAATGAACGCTTCGCTTTTTTCAATCTGAAAATAAGCAAAATATGCAATCATTCCTAAAAATATCGAAAGAAACAGATAGGTAACAACTGCAAATTCACGGTTTCTTACAGCGTTATTTATAGGCTTTTCCCCATTTTTCTGTGAGCTGCCAGTAAGCTTCCTTGCAGTATTTTTCTTGAGCCGCCCCGCATCTTTTAGATGATCACCCGTTAAAAACTTTTCAACGTCTTTTTTTCTCTGTTTCTCTTCGATTTCTTCCAGACTTTTCTTCATCAAGCACCTCTCTGTCTTCCCTTAATATATAAAGCCCCTGAATAATGGCAAATATGATAAATGTACTAAGAAGCGAGCTGCCTCCGTAACTGACTAACGGCAGAGTTACGCCGGTAGACGGAATAAATTTTGTCACCCCGCCGATTGTCAAAAACACCTGAAATCCATAGACGGTTCCAAGCCCTAATGCAATCAGCTTATAAAACTGGTCACGCATCTGCATGGCAATATTTAAAAACATCAGATAACAGCTGGCGCATACCATAATCAGGCAGACTGCAAAAAAGCCTCCCAGCTCCTCCGAGACAGCGGCAAATACAAAGTCTTCTTCCACAATCGGGATTTTGTTCGGCATCCCCTGATACAGCCCCATGCCGAACCATCCTCCGGTTCCGATCGCAAACAATGACTGACAGACCTGATAGCCATCGTCATGAATAACAGAAAGCGGATCCTTCCATGCGGTCACACGCACCCTTACATGCCGGAACAAATGATAAGCCGCAACAGCAGCTGCACTTCCGCAGGCCAGTCCGCCTGTCAGATAAAATGTGTTTCGGGTCGCCACATACAGCATAATCAGATATGTGATAAAAAATATCAGTGCGGCGCCAAGGTCTTTAGAAGCTACAAGTATCAGCACATGAACAGCAGCAACTGCAGTTGCTTTTACTACCTGAATAAACTCCGTAGACCTGTACAGCATCGAGGCAGTATAAAATACAAATATAATTTTAACAAATTCGGACGGCTGTACTGCAATGCCGGCTACTTTAAAGGAAAGCTTCGCGCCATAGCTCGTAGAGCCGAGTATTGCGACAGCAAGAAGCAGAGCGATTCCAACGACTGCATATATCCATGTCAGCTTATTTAAAAAATGCATCTTATGGATAAAAAATGGAATAATCAGCGTAATGATAGCAGCCGCTGCAGCGATTTGATACTGACGCATCGCTTTATCCGTATCCAGGCGGTATAAAATCACAAATCCGATTGCTAAAAGCATACACATATTATTCACGATCAATCCAGATGCACGTTTATAAATATACTTATATATAATCAGTATGCAGCACAAAAGAGCCGCCTGCATGATATATGCAAGAAGTACGTCAAATGATTTCTGCACAGCAAAAATGACGGCAAAAGCATTTAAATGAATCAAAAATATAAGCTTTGTCTGTTTTTTTAAGATACGTCTCTGCTTTTTTTCCGATTTTCTCCCATTCAGCGCTGTAAAACAGATCAATGTGTAACACGCAAATAAAAGGAGCATCAGATATTTGGACAATTCTACAATCAGGTTTTCCATTGTTCTACCTATTCAACTCCACGTTTGTAGTGGCCGTTTGTATAGTCACCGATAATTTGGGTCATATTCGGTGTCTGGTGTTCAAAAAATGACTGCATACAGCTATGAATCACCCGGCTTACCTCCTCTTTTGTTTCAAATGTAAAATGAAGCCGGTATGCGGCAGGCATCAGCCTGCCTAATTCTTTGGAAAGCTGAATCAGTGACAGCGGCTGTGAATTATATAAAATATTGCAGCATTCACTGCAAATAGTTCTTACCGGAAATTCTTTTGCATAACGGTCTTTTAAGTAACACAGACTGCGCGTTTTTTTACACTGTCCCATTGTGTGGTAAATGCACTGCGCGCTGACCATAAGCGGCATGCGTCCATAAATGACCAGCTCGCTTGATGTATTTTCTCTGGAAAGCAGTTCTTTTTTATTCATCTCCAGCGGGATCGTATCATATTTCCAGCCCGCAGTCTGATAGCTGGACATGGCAGTGTTTGAATACGCATACAAGCTGTGATCTAAAATGCAGCAGTCTCTGTCCGCGTCCATTTCTTCTAAAAATCCAAGCTCGTCCTGATTTTTGACAAGATACCCGTCCAGTCCCATCTGAGCAAATGTCTGAAAATTCTCTTTATAAAACCGCGCAGTATCCCTGCGGAATATGGCCGGCAGAATCAGGTACGCCTGCTTCCCAGATTCCTTTATAAGTAACACATGTTCTTTTAATTGTGCTGCAAAATGCCTGTGTGTATACATGGAACTATCTAAATATATACGTTTTATAAAATCATACCGCAATACTTCTGTCAGCTGGGGTTCTTCTTCTATCGCAGCTGTAAAGCATATATTTGTACAATTTACTCTCTTTCTTACATAATCTTTTTCAGGAAAATTTTTAGATTGCGCTTTTCTGCGGTATTTTTCAAGCATCTGCTCTGCCAGCTTCTCTAATGCGCTGCGGCGGAGCTGGTTTAATGTCTGCTTTGGCAGGAAGACAGAGTCGTCCATGTGAATTAGAATAGAGTCCATTACAAAAGGCGTATTTCCTGTTTTGGACAGCTGCGTTTCGATCATTTCCCGGCTTATAGGCTGATTTTTCGCAGCTTCTACTGTACCATACTCTGCAGCTGCTGAAAGGCTGCCAAAGGATACAGTAAGCATGGCTGCTTCATTGATTTTCAAAAACGCTTCTGCACGAACCGGAATCTTTGGTATCGCAGCATCAACCCATGCTTCTATATTTTTTTCGTGTGCCGGATGTTCTAAGGTAACCATGTCCGCACCGTTGCGCTGCATGAAATAACCGCTTGTAAAACCGCTGCGGTTGCCTGTATCCAGCAGCCGCTGATAATCCTGAATAGATGGGCAAGCATCGCCGCCGGACATATATCGGTCAATGTATTTACGATAAATAGACGTAACACCGGCAGCATACTCTGCCGACTTCATACGGCCTTCGATTTTAAATGAATCGATACCGGCTTCGATCAGCCGGGGGATTTCATTAATCGTACATAAATCCTTTAGGCTCATTGGATAGCACTCCGGCCCGGATAATCGATGTTTTTGATCATCCAGCACTGTATACGGAAGCCGGCATGGCTGCGCACAGCGGCCTCGGTTGCCACTGCGTCCTCCCAGCATACTGCTGAGCAGACACTGACCGGAATAACAGTAACACAGCGCCCCATGAATAAAGCATTCGATCTGGATGTCAACACGTCTGCGGATCTCGATGATTTCCGACAGAGATAATTCTCTTGCCGGTACAATACGCACCGCTCCAAGACTCTTTAAATAAGCAGCACCGTAAGCACTGACAACAGACATCTGCGTACTGATATGAATGGGAAGATCAGGAAAATAAGTGCGTACAGACTGCATCACACCAAAATCCTGAACAATTACCGCATCCAGGCCCTGCTCATAGTATGGCAGCAGATAATCATAGAGGGTTTCCATTTCCGGCTGTTTGAACAGCGTATTGATTGTCAGATATATCTTTCTGCCATGCAGATGTGCATAATCAATAGCTTCTAACAGTTCTTCAGATGAAAAGTTTTCTGCATAAGCCCTTGCGCTAAAGCGGCTGCCGCCTAAATATACGGCATCCGCCCCGGCATGAATCACTGCCCTGCACACATCCAGAGAACCTGCAGGTGCAAGCAGCTCAGGTTTTATGTTTGATTGTTTTATTATTTTATCAGTCATATTTTTATAGATGCTTCCATATTGGTTATGTATCAATGTCATGAGCGCCTTTTCTTTCGCTTCACTTTTTTTCTGTCCTTTGCAGCTTCCTCACGTTCCTGACGCTCAATTTCAGCAATCTGACGAGCTATTTCCTTAAGCTCTGGATCGTCTTCGTCGGCAACCTCCTGCATGACGGAGCTGATTTCATCAGATGATATTTCTTCTGAATCATTTACCAGCTCCTCTTCTTCTTGTACATTATCTTTTAAATCAGAAGCATTATCACTTGAACCACCAGTATTTGCAGAAGTATCGTCCGATACCCTGCCTGACGAATCTGGATTTGCAGATCGGAAGAGCACACGTCTGAACTCCAGTCACTAATACAGATCTC
>CANDMV010000161.1 GCA_947385875.1 uncultured Eubacterium sp.
GTGCATGTCAAAAACCGGAGGTGTACCGGGGAGCACCTCGGATTTTTAACATGTGCTCTCGGAGATTTAGGCAAGCAAGATGACCAGTTATTTACTTTACGGTGTACTAGAGCAGCCTATGCCGTAAATAGTATCTGTACATGGTATCTTCCGACTGTCTTTTACTTATTTATACGTCCATTTTTATCCGTGAGCTCATGAATTTAAAAAAATGTCCTTATTTTTGTGACCGCCTCTACTTTCACAAGATCACAGTCTGAAAAAAATTCCCATCTGCGCATATCCAATTTACATAGGCATTCTTATCAATCAGAATTTTCTCTACATTTCCGTCAGCAAAGCCGTCTCCTGCCTGCGGTACATACCCGAACAGTGCCGGATACACCATAATGAATAACCCCGCAGCAAGCTGCATGGTATCAGAAAACAAACCTCGCTTTGCTCAGTATTAGTTTGTTGCGCAGCAGAACTGCGGGGTATCAGACCCGAAGATATTGAAAACCGGAATCTCCGTTCCTCACACGAAGAGAATAATAGTATATAAGATTTTGCACCGAAATTCAAACCGAATAAACGGCTTAAAGTCATGAGGAAACAGGCTGACATCCCTCCAACCTGCGTCCGGGTATCACATTGATTGCCCATACCTGCCTTACATCAGCTGAAACTCTTACCGCACGCTCTGCAGACCCATTCGCCATTGATTTGATCGAGCGGATATTCGCAGTAAGGACAAAGTCGAAACCCGCTGCACCCGCCGCCTGATACGTTATCCAACTCTTCGTCCGACAGCGCGCCCGGACTGCCGAGCCGCTTGAAATATGCCTCCGCCTCCTCTTTCGTGAGCGCCACCTCATTTTCCTTTGCAAGAGCCATCAGCTCCTCGGCAGAGCCCGCCTGTTTTGCCTTTTCCATAAGTTCCGGCGTAAATTTACTCCCCACAATCATCCTCCCTTTCTATCAGCTTCATTATTTCGCCATTACCATTGCCCGCTGCGGCTTCGCCGCCTTCTATTTACACTGATTCGCCATTGCCGCCATTTACTTCCATAGGCGCAACATTTTTCCAGCCGTCCAGCAGCGCCTCGATCTTCTCATAATAGCCTTTTTGAAAAAACACGCATTTAGCAGGATCACTGCCGAGCTTATCCCCGGTAAGCGCAAACGCAAGCGCCCGGCAGCCTCCGGCGCAGTACTTAAAGTATCTGCACAAAGCACATCTGCGATTATTTTGGGCAAGTGTTTTTACTGTCGCGCATACCTCGTCAAGATATTTTCCGCCCTGCAGCAGCGTCTGCAGATGATCCGTTTTTACATTGCCGAGAAATTCCTTTTTCGCATCGTAAGAACCCGAAAGCTGCATACAAGGATACACATTCCCGTTTGCTGCAACAGCCACCTTTCCGCGGTTTCCACGACACACAGGCAGGCTGTCGCGATATTCGCCTTCGGCACACTCCACGGGACGAACCCGGAATGCCCGTATATCCGAAAATATTGTCAAAAACTGCCAGATGTCTATCGTCATTTTGTGCTGCTCCTTGCTGTATTCGGCAGTAAATTCGTACATATTTTCATAATATTCATCCACATCCAGACACGCATCGCCCGCATTTTCTTTCCAGCGGGGCGACTCCGAAGTGCGTATGATACGCATTTCGTCTACTCCCATTTCATCAAGCAGCCTTGCTGTCGGCAGCATAGTATCGATATTCTTCCTGTGGACGTTTGTCTGCGCCCATACGGTAAATCCATTTTCTTTGCACAGGCGCAGCGCAGCCAGCGCATGTTCTTCTGCGCCCTCGCGGCTGCGCAGCCAGTCATGATGCCCGATGCCGTCAAAGGAGATCTTGATGATCGGACGGCAGCCGAGACCTTTCAGCCTGTCAAGCGCGGCCTGACTGATAAAATGACCATTCGTATTGATCTCACCGACATACATCCCGCGCTGATAGATTTCTTCGATAATCTCAAAGAAATGCTTATGCAGCATAGGCTCACCGCCCGTAATCGTCACCGCGTTGATACCGCACATCTGAGCCTGTTCCAGCAGCGTCTTCGCTTCTTCAAGCGTCCACTCGCTCATGCCGGGCGCATTGTCTGCGGCGTTAAAGCAGTGCAGGCAGTTATAATTACACTTTCCCGTTATCATAAAGCTCATGGCAGGAAAGTAACGGTTGTCGCAGTCAAGGTGCTTCTGCCACTCACTCAGCGTATCTCCGTCTTTTGCAGGAACGATCAGTCCTCTATGCAAAAGCTCCTCCGCACACGGCGTATTTTCAGCAAACTCTGTATTTCCGTCACATTTTAATAAAAACTCGAATTCATCCTTTTTCAGCCCCTTTGCGTTACGCATTCCCTTTCTATAGTACGCATATGGCACCAGCCGCCATGAACGCAGAGCTATATTGGGATGAAGTATGTATTTGCTCATCCAAACCTATCCTTCGTTCCAAATAATTCAAATCTCTATTTCATTTAGATGTATGTTTTTTCCATTTTAACTATTCCATCTCAATATATGTTTTTATTCCATTAACCTATCACATCTCGATGTATGTTTTTATTCCATTTCAATGCATTGCAATTATTCCATTACAAAATCCATATCCATTTCATTCGTCTTTATAATCAGCTGATTTTGATGGGTGCTGCAGTATACATGGCACCAAAAATCATCCCATCCGGTATTGGTCATACTGGTCTGCAGAATAATCCCATGCTGCGAACCGCATGTCGGACAGGAAGCGTTTTTGCAGAGAACACGCTTTCCCTGATACTCATTTTTCAAATAATCAACATAGCCGTCCGGCTTCTCTCCGCTGCATCCGCCGCCTGCTACGTCATCAAGCTCCTCATCCGACAGCTCGCCCGACTGATTCATCTTTCCAAAATACGTTTCCGCCTCTTCTGTCGAAAGTTCGATCCCATTTTCTTTTGCGATGCTCATAAGCTCCTTCACAGATTCCGCCTGCTTTGCCTTTTCCATAAGCTCTAAAGTCAATTTGTGTTCCATATGCTCCTCCCATTTTCATTTCCGTTCCGTAACAGTTCAGATGCAGCATACAATATGACAGCATCCGAACTGTTACAGCTTTCGGACATAGGTCTGTTTCATTTTCAGCAGATCTATGTCAGCATCTGATCTGTCTTATTTTCTGCCATTGGTCTGCTTCGTTTTCACCAGATCTATGTCAGCATCTAATCTGCTTCATCCACAGCCTTCCTATTTTTTCAATATTCACCCGCAATTTTTCTTTTTCCTGCTCTTATAATCTTATGTCAAAGCCTCTTTGTTCGTGTCCTTTATAGTCTTATTTTACTGCTATCTATGTCTAGCCTGATGCTTCCTTCGCTTCCTTCCGATACTTTTAAGCTCACAACACCGCTTTCTCCTGCGCCCGGTACTATGCAGACACCGCCAGGGATCTCTGGTCCGCTGATAGCCACCATTTCCTTTGAACCATTGACTGCTACATTGGGGCCGACGTTTTTCTCCACTCTTGCAGGCATCATCCGACCCGGTATTGTATGAACTGTCCCACCGACTCCTCCCACAACCTGATCCAGGCAATCGTCAGACAATTCGCACGTATGATTCATCTGCTCAGGAGACGCTTTTGATTCAAGCTTCCGTGTTAATTTGTTTTTCATAATCATCACCCATTCCTTTCATTCCATACACAAAAACAACCAAAATTGATACCCTTAAAACTATTCCTGCTTGCAGTTCAGCCTTCAGTTCCCGCTTTTTGCCGTATCATCAATCTGCTGCCGCGCCACCAGCTCCGCAAAGAACCCGCCCTTCTCGATCAGCCCGTCATACGTGCCGTCTTCAATAATCCTTCCCTTATCAAGAACGATAATCCGGTCGCACTGTCTGATCGTAGACAGACGGTGCGCGATCACAATCCGCGTACACTTCAGGCTGTCCAGCGACTCCGACACCGTCTTCTGTGTAAGGTTGTCAAGCGCCGATGTCGCCTCGTCAAACATCAGTATTTTAGGCTTAGGCGCAATGGCGCGCGCGATCATCAGCCGCTGCCGCTGTCCGCCCGAAACACCGCCGCTGCCTTCAGAGATGACTGTATGCATCCCCATCGGCATACGTCTGATATCCTCGGCAATCCCCGCAAGCTCCGCCGCGTTCCATGCTTCATCCATCGTAAGCCACGGCGCGGAGATTGTGATATTCGAGAAAATATCCCCCGAAAACAGCCCGCCGCTCTGCATCACCACGCCGATGCTGCGCCGCAGGGACTTTAAGTCCACCCCGGATATATCCTTTCCGTCAAAGTAGACCGCGCCTTTCTGCGGCGTCTCAAACCCAAGCATCAGCCGCATCAGCGTGGACTTTCCGCAGCCTGTCGCGCCCACGATTGCGACATACTGACCGGGACGGATTTTCAGCGAAAGATTATCCAGCACAAGAGGCATACTTTCATGATAACGGAAGGATACATTGTTCAGCTCAATGCCGCCTGAGAGCCTTGTAATCACCTGCCTGCCCTCGGATATTTCCGGAACAGCGTCCAGCACAGGCTTCACCATTTCCATAATCGGCTTAATCTGGGCCACCGTAAGCGCTACGCCCGCCAGTGACATAAATGCTCCTGATACCATTCCGTAAGCAGCGTTGAAGGCATAATAATCCGCCACCGAAACACCTGACCACACTGCGAAATAATACATTACAAGCGTCCCTGCGAGTGAAATCGCCTGTGAGATCACACTGTTTACTTTGACAAATAATGGCGGGTCATAGCTAAGCCTCGCCTGCTGCGCATACAGATTCCCCCAGCGTGCAAACGCCCGTTTCTCCGCACCCGAAAGCTTGATTTTCTGCACTCCTGAAATCAGCGCATAGGACATGCCGCTCTCTTTTGAGGACAATTCCATCTGCTTTTTGCTGACCTTCATCTGCGCAAACGCTGAAGCTGCCGTGAAAACCATCGTTACAAACGTAATGATAAGCGACGGCACTACAAGCGCGGGCGCGTACACAAAAATCTGCGAGATATAAATCAGAGAAAAAATAGACGTAAGCCCCGTCTGCAAAAACACGGAAACCAGCGTATTGCACAGCGAGTTCATGTACTGCACCCTTGCAGACAGCTCGCCTGAGCTGTAATTCTTAAAAAAATCCGCAGGCAGAGACAGCACCCTCGACATTGCTGCCGCCTGTACAGATATATTCATTTTTGTACTAATCCGTGCCATAATCAGCTGCTTCACACCTGAAATCAGCATCAGGCTTACCGTAACACAGATCATAAACACTGTGATCGCAAGCAGCAGCCGCATACTTCCATCCGAGACCACCCGTGAAAACAGCAGGTTATTGATCTTCGGCTGTAACATGCCAATCAGCGTCATGCCAAGCGTCGCCATTCCTGCCAGCGCAAAATCCGCCGGCGAAAGTGTTTCCAGAATATAACGCATCAAATCGGGGATACCGAGTTTTTTAAGCGGCAGCGGCTTGTAGAACGCGACTGCTTCATCCTCGAACAGCTGCTCATTTGTGCTGTTAATCTTCACACGCTTTCCCGTCACGCTGTCCAGATAGCTGTATCCTGAAAAACCCGTCGGTATCAGCGCGGCGACACCTCCGCCGTTTTTTAGTACGCCCAGCATCGCGCCTGACGCATCCTTATACCATCCCTTTGAAAGCGTAACCGCACGCCGCATGATTCCATGCGGACGAAGCAGATATTCCAGCTGCTCGTTCCGCTCCTTGATACTGTCCGGAATTTCCCTTGTTTTGACATGATAATATTTCAGTATCTCGTCAAAGGCATTTTTCGCAGCCTGCCTTTCATCATTCAGCGCGGCAGAAACACGCCGCCCCATCACCGCTCCGGCAATCTGAACAAAGGAGTCCGCAAAGACATCGTCATCATTCTGCCTGCGCTGCTTTATTTGTTCGTCAAACCAACCCATATCTGCATCCTCCTTTACGTTACGATTCAGCCTGTCGGCTGAACCGTAACTGAATCCAGCTCATTGAAAGTCTGCTTCGCGAAGAGCCGGATTCACTCTTGGCAAAATATACTTATTTTTATATGTACTTTGCAGCAGAGTGCAAAGTCATGCACGAAACTTTCATTCCTTATTCACTCGTCACAAGCTGCGTATATACGCCGCCTTTTGCATACAGTTCTTCATGTGTTCCGCGCTCCACCACAACCCCGTTGTCAAGAACGATGATCTCGTCGCAGTCACGGATTGTTGACAGCCTGTGCGCCACTACGATACAAGTAATCCCACGGTCTTTGATCGACTTCACGACCTCGTATTCTGTTTTCGCATCCAGCGCAGAGGTCGCTTCATCCAGAATAATGATCGTCGGATCCTGCGCGAGCACCCGCGCGATTTCCAGACGCTGCCGCTGGCCGCCTGAAAAATCCTTCCCGCCCTCGGTAATACGGTAATTGTAGCCGCCGTCACGCTGCATAATATCCTCGTGCAGCTGTGCGTCGCGGGCTGCCATAATCATCTCAAAATCTTCGATGGTGCTGTCCCACATCTTGATATTGTTCGCAATCGTATCCTCAAATAAAATAATATCCTGATCTACAACCGCAAGCGACCCGGTAAACACACCGCGGTCAATCTGGCTCATCGGCTTTCCGTCAAATAAAATCTCCCCGCTCCACGGCTTATATAACCCGCTGATCAGCTTGGAAAGCGTGGATTTCCCGCAGCCGGACATTCCTACGAATGCCACGCGGCTGCCCGGCTTCAGCGTTAGATGAAAGTCCTTAATCAGCGGCTCGGCAAGGCGCGAATACCCGAATGTAACGTGCCTTAACTCTATGCTGCCCGATAATTTATCATACTGCACATCTTCATTTTCGCCACACTGCTCGTTATCATAATTCACATCGACAGGATATTCCATCACATCCTCTACGCGCTCCATCTGCGTACGCATTTCCTGCAGTGTCTGTCCCGCCGAAATCAGCGTCTGCGCAGGCGCGGTAAACGAGCTCAAGAATCCCTGAAAAGCCATAATCATACCGACCGTAAACGTGCCGTTGATCGTAAAATAAACGCCGAGAATAAGCACCGCCGTATTCGCGAGCGACGACACGAGCGACGGAATCATGCCTAGGTACTGGCACAGCTTTTGGTACTTCACCTGCTGCGTGTTTACGCTTGCCTGATACCCTGCCCACTTCTCGAAGAAGCCGTTCTCCGCGCCGCTTGCCTTGATCGTTTCGATCATCTCAATCCCCGCGACGGCTGTTCCCGCCAGCTTTCCGGCATCGCGCATCTGCACACGCGTAATATTAATACGTTTTTTTGATATCATACGCGAGACCGCAAGATTAATTACAATCGACGACAGCCCTACGATCGTAAGTGCAGCGCTGTAGCGGATCATAACGATCAGATAAAATACCATCATGGCTGTATTCAGCGCAAGCGGCGCAAGAGTCTGCACAAGGGACTGGGCAATGGACGCGTTCATTGCCTGTCTCTGCTGAATATCCCCCGCCATACGCTGGGAGAAGAACTCCATCGGCAGCCGCAGCACCTTCCACATATACTCGGTACTGCCCGCAGCCGAGAGTCTGCCGTCTATTTTGAGCGCGTACACGGCTTGTATCCATCCCACAGTAAGCTGCACCACACACAGCCCGCCGAACGCGAGCAGAAACGGCCAAAACCATTCAGGATTTTTACCCGTCAGCAGCCTGTCTAGAAAGATTCTGGAAAAGGCAGGATTGATAATGCCGATCAGCGAGCTGATAATCGTCGTCAGCGCCACGAATACTGCTGCCGCCCCCGTACCCTTAAGCCTCTTTTTTGCAAAATCCCATACGCTTTTCGGTTTGCCGCCTGGCTCAAAAGTCTCCGAAGGCTCAAACATCAGGCAGATTCCTGTAAAGGCTTTGTCAAACGTCTCCATCGGCACGCAGCAGCTGCCCTTAGCAGGGTCGTTTATGTATGCCTTGCTGCCCTTAAAGCCGTCCAGCACCACAAAGTGATTAAAATTCCAATGGATGATGCACGGAAAGGTACCGTTTTTCTTCAAATCCTCCGGCTCGTAGCGGTAGCCCTTTGCAGCCAGCCCGTAGCTGCGCGCCGCTTTGAGGATATTGCTGGCCTTTGACCCGTCACGCGATACGCCGCAGTCCGCGCGCACTTGCTCCAACGGTATCCATTTCCCATAATACGCAAGAATCATGGTAAGGGAAGCCGCGCCGCATTCCAGCGCTTCCATCTGCATAACGACAGGAACCTTTGCCGCGCCGCTTTTCATCGGCTGTCTGATTTTTTTTGTACTCATTTTCTCCATCATAAGCGGCCCCTCAATTCAATATAAATGACATCGGAGATACGCTTTCCGTCACGATCTGTGCCTGATAGACGCCGTCCGCAAGCGCAGCGTCTGCCGTGACCTCATACAGCCATTCATCCTCTGTAAATCCGCCGAGATACAGCATATAAGAATCCATTTCATCACTTACGGCAGCAGGTTTTGCGGATATTCCGGATACGGCAAAGCTCGCATCTTCGACCTTCACCGTCATTCCCGGCAGGACCTGCCCTGCCTGCTCCTTCGTAACATAGCAGGTGAACACGCCATTTTCACAGATCCCCGCTGTATCTACCTTACTCTCAAGATGCCCGAACACTCCCCAGACACACACGCCGGCAAGCAGTACAATCATTGCCGACAATACCATCCAGACACCCGGATTTGATACACGAATATAATCGTTCAGCTGCTCTGGAGAGGAAATCCTGTCAATACTCGCCTTGCGAAATAGTTGTTTATCCATATTCATCCATCCTTTACACGATCTAGCTTTCCTTGAATTTTTAGTATATCTGCTTTCATCGATTCGTTCAATCACATATGCACAAGATGCAAAAAATTGAAATAAGATGTACCCATCTGGCGAAAAATATGCTACAATTATATTACAGTTTAGCCTTTGCGGCTTGTTACCGTTTACATTTATGCCGGTTTCTTTGAATATTTCAGCCGATTTTATATAAACCTCTTTATACGGTAACACAATCATTCTATCATAAATACTTAGGAGATTGTAATTATGCGGATTGCTATTGCAGAAGACAGACCTGATGACGGCAGCCAGCTGATTTCAGATATATCCAGCTGGGCCTCGGAACACAACATCCCTCTCATCCCGCCTCCAGACTTATATGAAAACGGTGAATCGCTGCTGGAACATTTTTCACCGGAAAAATACGATATTATTTTTCTGGACATCTTTATGGAAGGCATCAACGGCATGGAAACTGCCCGGCGTATACGGGAAACAGACCACGTCTGCCGTCTGGTTTTTATTACGATGACATCGGAATTTGCCATTGACAGCTTCGATGTACACGCCTCCTGGTATCTGCTGAAGCCATACAGCTATGAAAAGCTGTCTCAGGCTCTTGCACGCTGCGGCGCGGATTTTCTGGAACAGCGCCAGTATCTGACTGTCCCCGGAAAATATGGCGGACAGCGACTGCTGCTGCACCAGATCGTATGGACAGAATACATAAACAGACAGATCTGCGTACATTTAGAGAATGGTACCGAATTATATATCCGCATCCGCCAGAGTGAATTTGCTGATCTGCTGCTGTCGTATCCGTATTTTTGCGACTGCATGAAAGGCATCCTTGTCAATCTGGAATTTATCGAAGAGCTGAAAGAACACTGCTTTGTACTGCGAAACGGACAGATACTGCCGATCAGCAGGCTGAAATACCGGGATGTCCGTGAAAAATATCTGGATTTTTCTTATGCAAATGTCAGAAACCAGTCTGGCACATCAAATATAAATGATCATTAGAATGATTGGGAGGGTAACATGCAGTCATCTGTCAATTCTACTGAACTCATCTTATACATAACATTGAGCGTCATGCCCTTTCACCTGTTTGCCTATATTCCTTTTTGGAATCATCTGCGTTTTCCCAAAAAACAGACGATGTGCATTTTAATGGCAGAACAGCTTATTTTTACCGGTATCATGCTTATTTTCTGCCATTCAGGAGTTTCCATAGCCGCTGCACAGGTAACAGCCGTGCCACTGTATGGAGGCATGTTTTTCTTCCTCGTCCGGATGGAAATCAGAAAAATTGCATTCCTATACATATTTACGACTGATTATATGATGATCGTAAAAGGCGCGGCCCACTATATTAGTTCTTTCCTATTGAAATATCCAGACTACAGCTTCCAGTCCGGAATTGTGATCCTAGTCATTTTTCTGGCTACAATGCCTGCCATGATTCATTATATCCACAGCACGGCCCGGATTGTATTCGAAATCGACGCCCCGCAGATCTGGAAAACCGTCTGGCTGCTGCCTTTGTTTAACAGCATCATTGTCCTTCTTTATACTTACCCGTTAGAACAAAGCAATATCAAAGCCCTCCTGTCACGCATCCTCTTAATGATCTGCATGTTCCTCGTGTATCATTTTCTGGTCCGTTCCATACAGCAGGCTCAGAAACAAGCCATGACGGAAGAACACAGCCGCAGTGTAGAATACCTGCTCGAATTACAGACACAACAGTATGACATGCTGAAGCTGCGTATGGAAGAAACCAGACGCGCCCGCCACGACATGCGCCATCACTGGAACGTCCTGAAGGCCTATGCAGACAGCGGCGATTTTGACGCGCTGTCTGCTTATATTCGAAAATACGTGGAAGGCATACCGCAGGAAATCTCCAGCCAATTCTGCAGCAATATCGCTGTCAATGCTATTTTATGTTTTTATGCCCAAAAGGCCGCAGAACAGCAGATTGAATTAAACATATGTTTTCCTGTGAAAGAAAAAATCTGCATCCCAGAACCGGAGCTATGCGTACTTCTTGGGAATCTTTTGGAAAATGCGCTGGATGCCTGCTCCGCCTGCGATGGAAAGCGTTATATAGATGTCAATGCCAGACAGAAAGGCGAAAGCCAGCTGATTCTGACCGTAGACAACACAAGCCAAAAGCCTGTCATAAAAGAAGGAAATGCATTTTATTCCAGCAAACGGCCGGATTTTGGACTGGATACAGACTCTGTACGCGCAGTCGCCAGACGCTATCATGGAGATGCGAGATTTGAATGGAAGGACGGCATATTTTATGCTTCGATTATGCTGTATGCTAATAACGATTGACCCTTAAGTATCACTATAAAAAGGTAACAGTTCAGATAATGTTACATATTGGGTGGCCGGACGCTGGAAGAGGGAATCCGCCCGGTCTGCCGGCGTCCGTTCCAGAATGCAAGAATCCCTAAGCATTCTGCATTTACGCTGTGGCACCGTACGGTCGCGGCACCCAGTCCGCCCCGGCTGAACGCCGGAAGCTAAAGGTGCCGCTGCGGCTTCGCCGCCTGTTTATCGAGCAGAATACTAAGGGCTTCTAGCATTCTTCCAAAGCCGCCGGCAGACCGGGC
>CANDMV010000162.1 GCA_947385875.1 uncultured Eubacterium sp.
CAGATAAAAAATATGGTAAAGAATCATCATTTAGCAAAATTAATATCAGATGTATCGTGGTATGAGCTGACAAGGCAGTTAGAATATAAGGCGGCGTGGAATGGGAGGAAGTATATCAAAATAGATACTTTCTATGCCAGCAGCCAGCTGTGTTCTAATTGTGGGTACCAAAATGCAGATACGAAAGATTTATCAGTAAGGGAATGGGTATGTCCAATTTGTGGGGCGAAACATGATAGAGATGTCAATGATGCAAGGAATATTTTAGCAGAAGGATTACGGCAAATAGCATAAGATAATAAAATACAAATAGGGACGGTGCAGCCCGAATTAACGCCTGTGGAGATAGTAGGTTACGAGGTCGATGAAGCAGGAAGCCCATTGGCTTTAGACAATGGGTAGTTCACTATGCTATAATATTTTAATAAGACGGCACGTCATGAAAAGGAGAACTTATTTATGGTAAGAAGAATCATACAGATTGATGAAGAAAAATGCAATGGCTGCGGTGCTTGTGCCGATGCCTGCCACGAGGGAGCGATCAGCATGGTAGACGGCAAGGCAAAGCTGCTTCGGGATGATTACTGCGATGGCTTGGGCGATTGTCTGCCGAATTGTCCGGCTGGTGCAATTACTTTTGTAGAGAGGGAAGCAGCTGCTTATAATGAGCAGGCAGTCCTTGAGAATAAAGCCAGACAATCCAGCAGCGGCCTTCAGGCAGGATGTCCCGGACAGAAAGTGCAGAGGCTGTGTCGTGATTCAGAGCCAAATCCAGATTCAGATGAAAAGCAGCCGTCCGAATTAAGCTCAAAAAGATCACAGCTGGCCCAGTGGCCGTGCCAGATCAAGCTTGCGCCGATAAACGCGCCGTATTTTGATGGGGCAAAGCTGCTGATTGCGGCGGACTGTACGGCTTATGCATATGCTAGGATGCACGAGGAATTTATGAAGGGAAGGATTACGCTGATTGGCTGCCCGAAGCTAGATAGTATTGACTACAGTGCGAAACTGGAAGAAATCATTAATAATAATGATATCCGCAGCGTTATGGTTGTCCGTATGGAAGTTCCCTGCTGCGGTGGTCTGGAGCTTGCAGCAACGAAGGCGCTTCGAAGCAGCGGTAAATTTATTCCGTGGCAGGTGGTGACTATATCGACAGACGGCAGTATTTGGGATAAAATTTAAAGGAGAATGTTTATGAGTGAGAAAATGAAAAATATAACAAAAGCAGAAGTGCTGATACTGAAGGAACAGGTCGCGTATCAGGAAGGGCAGGTGGTCAGCAGGACGCTGGCGCAGAATGAACATGTAAGTATTACGTTATTTTCTTTTGATAAGAATGAAGAAATCAGTACACATGAATCTGGCGGAGATGCTTTTGTGACCTGTCTGGATGGTGTCGGAAAGATTACGATTGACGGGAAGGAATACATTCTGCATGAGGGTGAATCCATTGTTATGCCGGCAGGCCACCCTCATGCTGTATTTGGAGAAGAGCAGTTTAAGATGCTTCTGGTGGTTGTGTTCTGATTTTGACAGAAGTCGATTGGTAAAAGCTAAAGCTTTATTTTTGCAAAAGCATCCGCAAATGCGTTATTTAAAGGCTCTTCGGCTTCACGCTTTATTTTGTTCATATATTTAGACACATCCTTTTTGGATATGCCTGCTCCGCTTTCTTTTTTCCGCTTTTTAAATGCCGATAAAGTCTCGCGGTAGCCGCAGACACATACAAACCGCTGGCCGTCGCCTTCTCCGGTCAGCTCCATTTTTTTATGGCACTGCGGGCAGCGGGCGTTCGTAGTCTGAGATAATTTTTTGCGGTAGCCACATGCACGGTCCTGACACACTAGCATACGGCCATTTTTGTGATTGACTTCTAACAGAAATTTCCCGCATTCCGGGCATTTTTTCTGGGTCAGATTGTCATGGCGGTATGTTTTTGAAGAGGCTGCAATGTCATTTACAATGTCCGCCGTATAGGTGCGGATTTCGGCTTCAAAATCTTTTTTTCTGGCTCTGCCTTTTGCAATATCTGCCAGCTGTTGTTCCCACCGGGCGGTCAGCTCTGGGGAAGTCAGTCCCTGCGGTGCCAGTTCTAATACCTGCCTGCCCTTGGAGGTCAGGTGGATATATTTATCTCTCTTTTCGATCATAAAGCTGCTAAGCAGCTTTTCAATCAGGTCGGCACGGGTGGCGACGGTTCCGAGACCGCCGGTTTCGTTTAATGTTTTTTTCAGTGACTGGCTGGAATTTTCCATATATCGAACAGGATTTTCCATAGCGGCAAGCAGAGTGGCTTCTGTAAATGGTGAAGGGGGCTTGGTCCTTCCTTCTGTGATCTTTCCTTCGCTAAATAGGATGCTCTGACCTTTGGTAAATTGCGGAAGGTTTTCATAGCTGGAGGAGTCAAAGCCTGCGTCTTTTTGATGATGAGCATATGCTTTTTCATGATTGTCTCCATGATTATCTTCATCAAAGTCTTCATCATATGCTTCATTTTCATAATGGATGCCTGCATCTTCTTGTATTTTCTTGATTTCCTGCCATCCAATCTTTTGGATTGTTTTTCCTTTTACAGTAAAACGTTCTCCGTTACAAAGCACCGTTACTTCTGTCTGCTCATATTCGCAGGGCGGAAGGAGGACGGATAGAAAACGTGAGATGACTAGCTCGTAGATCTTGCGTTCGCCATATTCCAGATCGCTGAGCCTGACTCCCTGCTCAGTCGGGATGATGGCATGGTGGTCGGATACTTTTTTATCATTTACAAAGGACGGGTTGCCTTTGATAGGAGTCTTTAACAGCTGGCTGCATATGCGGCTGTAGCTGCCGCTGCGGCATGACTGAATGCGTTCCGGCAGAGTCTCTACAAGGTCTTTCGTAAGATAACGGGAATCTGTTCTAGGATAAGTGACTGCTTTGTGGTGCTCGTACAGACGCTGCATATAGTCGAGTGTCTGCTTTGCAGAAAATCCATAGATTCTGTCAGCATCCTGCTGCAGAGATGTCAGATCGTACAGCTGCGGTGCATAGGATTTTTGCTGCTTTTTCTTGATTTCTTCTACGATGCCGGTGCTGTTTGTCGTCTTTTCCTGAATCTGTATGATAAGATCTTTGGAAAATGAGGAAGTCTGGTTATCTTTTGATCTCCAGTTCCAGAATAAGCCGTTTCCTTTCATTTTCAGACTGTAATAAGACTTGGGCTGGAATGCTTTGATCTGTGCTTCCCGTTTGGCGATCATGGCAAGGGTCGGAGTCTGCACCCTGCCGCAGGATAACTGTGCGTTATGCTTGACTGTCAGAGCACGGGTAGCGTTTAAGCCGACCAGCCAGTCGGCTTCTGCTCTGGCGACGGCGGCTTCATATAATTTTTCGTATTCTCTGGCATCTTTTAAATGCTCGAAGCCCTGACGAATGGCGCGGTCTGTTACGGAAGAAATCCACAGCCGCTTCATGGGCTTTCGTACGCCGGATTTTTGGATGATCCAGCGTGCTACGAGCTCTCCTTCACGGCCTGCATCAGTGGCGATTATGATCGTGCCGATGTCTTTGCGGTACAGCTGGGATTTGACGATCTGATATTGTTTTCCGGTTTTTGGAATGACTTGGATCTGAAGCTTTTCCGGCAGCATGGGCAGTGTTTCCATGCTCCATGTCTTCCATTGATCTCCATAGCTCTCTGGTTCGGACAGCTCTACCAGATGTCCGAGCGCCCAGGTTACTACATAGTCTTTTCCTTCCAGAAAGCCATTTCCTCCTTTGCCGCAGTCTAGTACTCTGGCAAGGTCTCTGCCTACGCTGGGCTTTTCTGCGATGACTAATGATTTCATAGATTGGTTCCACTCTTTCTTGAGGCAAAAGCCGCGGAGCGATAGGGTGTTCTGCGTTGTGGCTTTTGCTGGATTTAGTAATGAAATGATTTTAACATGGAACATGACAGCCTGCAAGTAAAATAGTTTTGTCACAGCAATGAGTTTTGGCAGTAACAGTTCAGATAAAGTGTTACTTTTTGGATGTCTATATTTTTTTCTAAATATGATATTGCATTTGCCAGTCAAATATTTTATGATTATGACATTATTAGATGATAGGTAAATCTGATAAAGATTGGAGGAAAGGACATGGTAGAAGTTATGACAGATCGGCAGTATGATGGAATTTTACAGATGATTGAAATGATCGTGGATGGCTGTAGTGATTTAGACGAAGCAAAGAGAAAAATCGCAGAATTGCGGAGGGAGAAGAAAGAAGAGAAAAAGGAAAAAACTGAATAGGGAATATATATCCAAAGCTGAGAAAGAAACTTGTTAGATTTTTGACCTATGATACTCACGAGCGATTAATTTTTCTATATAGTTTAAGGTATTGTCGCTCGTGAGTCAGCGTTACTGGCAAATTTTTCTTCCTGTCAGTATAATCTAATGGGGGTTTTACTGATGAATTTACTAATAGTATGCATATGCATCGGCCTGGTTAATTAAGGTATGTACCTGATAAATTCTGGTCAATGTCTTGTAAGTACTGAAGACGCAGCTTTAAGATTGTAAGATAGTACTCTCTCTGTGTGCTGGTCAAAATCGAAAGTTCTTGTAAAAAGGATTCGATTTTATCGAATTGTATTCTGGAAATAATTGTGTGCAGGGCATTGGTGCACATCACATATTTGCCGCTTGCGATTAATTGGAATGGATTGATTTTTTTACCGCGGCTGTCTGTGTAATAGCAGACGTTACCTTTGTAAGCTTCATTATATAAGGAACTTTCATTTTGTAAAAAAGTCTGCATTTTCAGATCATCCCATTTATCATTCAGGCAGTTTCCGTTATCATAGACAGGAGCAAGTTCCAATGCTCCATTTGTTGATATAACTCCCCAGTTTCCATTGTTGCGGTCTGGATTTCCTATGAATGCATCAACAACAAACATTTCCCAGAATCGTTCCGTCGCCCCTGTTACCTGCCTGAAAAACGGGTGCTGTCCGAGGACAAGCAGAGCTTCAGGAAGGCTGGAGCCCAGACCGTCTGTCTCCTCTCCTTTTGAATTGATAAATGCGGGTTCAAAGGTGACTTTTATTTTGTTAAATTCAAACAGTGTCTGGCCGTTCTGTAAAAAATCTTCGCATAATACAACAATCTTATCATCACGCATGGCAAGCATCGTATGATGGACAGGTATATCTAAAAATTCATAAATATGAGATCCGATATATTCGCATATGGGGCCGTTTGAATAGCTGAGGTCAATATTTTTTAATTGTCTGGCTTTTAGGCTTCCTGGGAGCTTCATCAGATAATTTTTTCCTTGGAAGGTAATGCCGACTTTGCGGCAGGAAGCTCCTCCATAAGCTTTATAGTTCTGCGGAATTCCGCTGATATCTATAATCTCCATCCGAACCTCCGAAACATCTGGTCAAGATCGCCTTCTGTAATATCTTTGTCTTCAAGAGCAGTTTTTAGATAAGTTTCTACTGCGTCTTCATGTAATAGATAAGTGAACATATCATTATCTTTGTATGACTGGTCAAGAATCGCGATTTCTTCTAATACGACATCTCTAAGACCGTCACAGATTGGAATCGTATAATCAACATACATGATTTGGCCTGCCTTTCAATTATGGTAGCAACATATTTAAGTGAGTAAAGTATAGCATAGTATGAAAAAGTATACAACTGTTTGTACTATATAAAATACTACATGTTAATGCAAAGCTGCTGCGGATCTTGTTGAAAAATCTGATGGGGGCTTATCAGCCAGAAAGCGGGGAGGGGAAAGGCAGGGGGGTATCGTTTGAGAAAAAGAGGTAGAGGCTGCTGCACTAAGGAACTGTAAAAATTATTTAAGTATTGTATCGGTGGGGCAAAGGCTCTGTCGATTTTTATGTTGATTATAAAAATAAAATTAGTCATTACTTTCAAAGTTTTCTAAGCAATTAATGTTTATGAACCGGGCAATTTCTGGTACAATAAAATCAGACTAATGTACTGACACGATGACATTTGACACGTAGAGTTAGGAAAGGACTTTAGCATTATGGATGAATTTATAATGAAGCCTAAGGTTGACTTTGCCTTTAAGGAAATCATGGCGGACGAAAAAGCCCGCACGGGATTTTTATCTGCCGTACTGCATATCGACCCGGCAGAGATCAAGGAGACCCACATACTGAATTCATATCTGAGAAAGATGCACGAGGATGACAAGCTGGGAATACTGGATGTCAGAATCCTGATGAATGATGATACGGAGATAGACACGGAAATACAGCTTTCAGAATTAAAAATATGGGCAGACCGTGCGCTTTTTTATATCTCGAAAATGTATACGGAGCAGATCGAGAAGGGGCAGAAGTATGATGTACTGAAAAAATGTGTGAGCATCAGCGTACTGGATTTTATCCTGTTTGAAGGCGAGGAGGAATTCTATTCGTGCTTCCATATCATGGAAGACACAAGGCATTTTATCTATACGGATAAGATGGAATTCCATGTGATCGAGCTTCCAAAGCTGTCGGAAGAATCAGGGGAGGGCAGCAGCAGGCTGGAGCTGTGGGCGAAGTTTATCAATGCAGAGGAAAAGGAGGAGTTTGACATGATAGCAGGGAGAGACCCATATATTGAAAGTGCATACAGACAGCTTCAGGCTATTAGCCGGGATAAGGAAAAAAGGCTGGAATATGAGGCGAGGGAGAAGGCGATCCGGGATCATAACCAGATGATATATGAAGCAGAGCAGCGGGGTGAGCAGCGGGGCGAACAGCGGGGTGAGCAGCGGGCAGAGCGGAGAATAAATCAGCTGCACAGCCTGTTAATACAGGATCAGTGCTATGATGACTTAAAACGCTCCGTGAGCGATGTGAAGTTTCAGAGGCAGTTAATGTCTGAATATGAAATAGATCAGTAAAAAAGAGAAGCATAGATTTAGGAAAATTATCGGCAGTGCGTAAATGTTCTGCCGATTTTTTTGCATGACAAAAAGTTTGCGCAGCGTGCTTGATACGTATAGTGAAAAACAAAAGTATTTATCAAGAATATAAGATTCAAGAAAAAACGCTTTATTTCTGCATGAATATAAGATTCAAGAAAAATGCCCTATTTTGCATGAAGATTTAGTTTATAAAGAAAATAATTAATTTAGGCTATCCTTTTACACTTCTGATTCGTTATACATAAATAGAAAGGATAAACGTTTTGAGATTCGAGTATTAGGGCATATTTGACGTAGAGATTTTATCCTCAATGATATTTCAGACATGCTCTGTGAAAGGAGGATTTTGTGCATTCTGATTTTCTATTAATTAGAAGAATGAAGCAAGGCGAAGAATCAGCATTTGATGCATTCGTCCGTAAATACTATCAAGAGATTCTGGCTTACTGCGGTTACCGCTGCGCAGACCGGGAATATGCCGAGGATATCACACAGGAAACTTTTGTGCGTTTTTTCGCGAAGTTATCTGATTATAGTTACAAAGGAAAGACAAAGAATTATCTGTATACAATAGCCGGCAATCTATGCAGAGACTATTACAAGAAAATCAAAGAAGTACCGGTGGAAGAATCGGAGTTAAGCACGCAGACTGGGTCTGCGGAACACCCGATGGAACATGTGTTAAGCACTCTTACAGTGGAATGGGCATTAAAGAAGCTGCCTGATGAATTCAGGGAGGTGGTGATCCTATATTATTTTCAGGAATTAAAGCTTGCGGAAATTGCTGATATATTACATATAGGCGTCCCGCTGGTAAAGTATCGGCTCAGACAGGCAAAGCTGCAGCTGGGAAAGATTTTTGGGGAGGAGGGTGATTATGAATCTGGAAGAACGACTTATGCCTTATAAAAAAGAGATCCAGATAGAAGCAAAGGAGGAGAAAATACATGAAACAATCCGAAGATCGAAGGAAGTTTTTTTTGCTTCGGAGCAGGAGAGGATGCTGTCCCGTCATGAGTTTTTATGGTCACAGTTTCAGCTGATACGGAAACGATGGTGGATGCTTCAATTCTTGATTTTGTTAGTATTAGGAGCGGCGATGGTGTCTTCTTATGAGGAAAGCTATGTAAAAAGAGGCATGGGAGTCGCGGCATCTGTGTTTATCATCCTTATGATTCCTGAGCTTTGGAAGAACAGATCGTGTCATTGTATGGAGATAGAAGAAGCATCGTACTATTCGCTGAGGCAGATCTATGCGGCACGCATGGTACTATTCGGCATCGTGGATGTTTTTTTTCTTACTGTATTCTGCGGGACTATGACGATCGGGCAGCATATTGAATTCACGAGACTGATAGTACAGTTTCTCATGCCGATGCTGGTCACAGCATGTATTTGCTTTGGGACGCTGTGCAGCAGACATATTATGGATGAGACGATCGCGATTATTTTATGTGTGCTGTGGTGTGCCTTCTGGCTGGCGATTACCTTAAATGAGAAAATATATGAGGTGATTACGCTGCCGATGTGGATGATTTTTATCGCGCTTGCGTCTGTTTTTTTGTGTGCTGCGGTTTATCGCATATTAAGTAATTGTGAGAATTATTGGGAGGCAGGATGGAATGAGATTAGAACTGAATAATTTAACGAAGAAATTTGGCGATTTTGTTGCTGTAGACCATTTGAACCTGACGATGAACAGCGGCGTTTATGGACTGCTGGGGGTCAATGGAGCGGGAAAGACCACTTTGATGAGGATGCTGTGCACCCTGTTAAAGCCGACAAGCGGAAGTGTTGTCTGTAATGGAAAAAATATATTTAAAATGGACGGAGAATATCGGAAGCTGCTGGGATATCTGCCGCAGGATTTTGGATTTTACCCTGAATTTACCGTGCAGGATTATCTCCTTTATATTGCGTCAATTAAAGGGCTGCGTCCGGCTGCCGCAAGGAGCAGGGTAAAGGAGCTGATTCCGCAGGTAGGGCTTTCGAAAGCCGCCGGCAGAAAAATGAAAAAGCTGTCTGGAGGCATGAAGCGGCGGGCGGGAATCGCGCAGGCTATGCTGAATAACCCTGAGATTTTAATACTTGACGAGCCGACGGCAGGACTTGATCCGAATGAAAGGATTCGTTTTCGTAATCTGATCAGTGAGCTTTCCGAAGATCGCCTGGTATTATTGTCTACCCATATTGTTTCTGACATTGAGTATATCGCAAATGAAATACTGCTGATGAAGGACGGTCAGATTATGCATCGAGGGACGGCGGATCAAATCATAGATTCTATGACGGATGCTGTCTGGGAATGCCTCGTAGATAAGAGCAAGGTATCTGATTATGTGAATAAATATAAAATCTCCAATATGAAATCAGAGCCGCACGGGGTAGTCCTTAGGATTATTTCGAGGGAGCAGCCGTCGAATGATGCGGTGTGTGTGCAGGCAGCCCTGGAGGATGTGTTTTTATATTATTTTGGAGAGAAAGCAGGTGATGAAAATGCTGCGGTATGAAATAGAGAAAGCTATAATTAAATAATATTTTGGAGAGAAAGCAGGTGATGAAAATGCTGTGGTATGAAATAAAAAAGGTTTTTTCAAGATTTAAGAATAAGATGGCGCTGGCGCTGCTGTTTATCATACTGATTGTGACAAGCATTCTGACAATGAACAGGGTGGAGTACATAGACGCAGATGGGGAACGATACAGTGGGATTGCAGCGGCAGGGAAGCTGCGGGATGTTCAGAATAAATGGGCAGGCAATCTTACAGAAGATGTGCTTGCGGATGTGGTTAAGGAAAATAAGAGGATAAATCATACAATAGAAGGCGGGTCAGATGATATGGAAGAACAGGATAAGGTATATGCCCAAAAACAGGGAATCTCTGATCTGATTACGCTGATTAACACTGCATTTAGCGAGTGGAGGGATTACAATTATTATGCGATTGGCAGTATATCGAAGAAACAGGCAGGGCAGGTTTATGAAAGAAGGATTTCTGCTTTAAAAGAATATATGGATTCAGGGGAAGAAACATTTACAGAGCCGCAGAGGAAATATTTGATCGAGAAGTATGAGAATCTGAAGACGCCTTTTTACTATGAATATATAGGCGGCTGGAGCGCGATGCTGCAGAATATATCAACTTTTATTCTGATGCTGGCGCTGGTAATCGGTTTCTTTGTATCGGGTATCTTTTCCGATGAATTTCAGACAAAGGCCGATTCGATTTTTTTCTCATCGAAGCTGGGAAGAAATGGGGCGACTGCTTCGAAGATTGGCGCGGGTATTCTGATTACTACGGTTCTTTATGTTGTGTTCGTGTTTTTCTATACTGCGATTGTACTATTGGCGCTTGGGGCGGATGGAGCAGGCTGCCCGATTCAGCTGGATTTATGGAGGAGCGCTTATAATGTGACTTTTTTACAAGCGTATCTGCTGATTGTCGTCAGCGGGTATGTGGGCACATTGTTTGCTGCTGTTGTTTCTATGATTGTTTCGGCGGCTTCACGGGCAACTGCGACAGCTGTGATTGTACCGTTTATGATTTTATGTGCGTTTCCTTTTTTGAGCAGGATCATTACACTGCCGGGAATCTGTTCATTCTTTCCGGATCAGCTGATGGAGGTGTATATAAATATTAAGGAGTTTGGACTTGTAGAGCTGGGCGGAAGGGTTATGAACGTTCCGACAGTTATGATTCCGGTGTATATGGTGATTTGTTTGTTATTGTTGCCTGTGCTGTATTGTGTTTATAAAAGTTCAGAAGTTAAATAGATTCAGCTTATAAAAGAAGACAGCTGAATAGAAACTGAATAACAGCAGTCGGTAAATATGCTGCAGCCTAAAGCAAAACTAAAAAAGAAGCTGAAAGCGCAATTAATTAAAACCGCAGCTGAAAACAAAATTGAAAAATCAGCTAAAAAAACAGTTTGTCTAAAGGGACAAACTTTAATACAAAATAAGCCTTCCATTTTGGAGGGCTAATTTTCTGCAAGTCTTGAAAAAGCCTTATTCTGCGGACTTTCTTGGATTTTATCTCTTTCAATGTTTTGTACTGGATTTTCAAATTTCTATAGAATAATGAATCTTCAAACCACGGGGAAAGTATTATACTGGCAGATGCACACCCCTCGGAGAGCAACAGAGGTAAAAATCAATAACCGCTAAAAAGTATAATTCCGGCATTGAGCCGTAAGAACATTTTAGCGGATATTTTTATGTGTGGGATTGCTCTGGAAAATTTGTATGTACCAAAGACCACGCCGAAGCGGGGCCGGTATTCTTCCCTATGCTGCGGTAAAGCCCTGCGCTGCAAGTGCTTCCGTCAATTCTTCGTTCTTTTCGCCACTGAGTTTGCCGTTCCGGTCAATGATGTAGCTGCCGATGGCGAAAGCGTATGTGGGGGCTTTCTGGTATACCGGAGCCGTTCCGATGAAGTCGCCTACTG
>CANDMV010000163.1 GCA_947385875.1 uncultured Eubacterium sp.
TTTTATTTTCGTAGCAAGGTGCATAACTAAAATTTATGTGCGAAGTTTGAGTTATTATCATTTATCCGCACAGCTGCTCCAAGAAGGACTGTTAATACAATGAGACAGCGGTGCCCCGCAGAGGACTGTAAGCTCATGGTGACAGCACAACAGACCTCTTCGGTTCAAAAGACGGCGGCAGCTCTCGCTCGCTTTCTGCTTCCTCTGGCGGATCTGACTCAAACGCTCCTGTCCTGCTGCCGTCATAGGACAAAGAGCCAAAATGTGACAGCGGAAATACAACCCATTGCGCTTTTGCCTCTACATTTTCAATCGGTACAAAAGCATCCTCCCAGAACCTTGAGTCCGCGCTGTTATTACGGTTATCGCCGAGAAAGAACAGGCATCCTTTCGGAACTTCCCATATGCCGTCCCCGTTGCAGTTCTGCATCCCATTCGTAAACGCGTTGTCAAGCTCTGCTCCGTCAGCGTATACTTTTCCGTCTTTCACCTCGATCACTTCGCCGGGAAGGCCGATCACCCTTTTGATATAAAGTGATTCTTCGTCTATCGGCGGTTCAAATACTAAAATGTCGTATCTTTTTATATCGTCAAGCTCAATGCCGTATCTGGAAGCAACGACAACATCGCCTGTCATAATCGTAGATTCCATGCTTCCTGAAGGAATCTGGGTGAGCATCAGCACTGTTGAAAATAAAACTGTGAAAACTAAAATAAAAGCTGCGTACACAATCAAAATCTTCCATATGTTATCAAGAAATTTATCAAGCTTTCTCATTCTTTCCCCTTCTGTAATGTATTTTATTCCAGATGTTATTCACCGCTCTTTCATGCCGACATACCGCATCTAATCAGAATTTACAATGTCCTCCTTCTTGTAAAGCATTTCTTCATGCCGCTGTTTATCTATTTATACCATACATGAAATACACCAGTCAGAGGGGGGGGATAATCAAAGCTTCTCCAAGCTATGGCTCTTGCCGATCTGCGGCAGGCACATTCTCCAAATGCAGCACCGGATTCTTGTCCAAAAGCATCCGGCCATTCAAAAACTCCATATCACAATTTAACTGCCCATCCCTCATAAGTGTCATTACAAGATTGAATTTAATCACATCTAAATGGGCAAACATACTGTAAGGATACCCAGGCTGCCTCTCCAGCCTCTTTATAAAATCAATAACACTCTTTTCCACGCCTATACTTTCCGGCATCTGCCTAAAATAAATATAAATCTTCGGCGCGCCTGCTGCCTGAAACTGCTTGAAAGCCACGTCAAATTCCTCTATTGTATATTTTCCTGCGCTTTTTCCAAACAGCATGAGCAGATAATCGCTGTGCCTTATACATTCATTATATTCATTCTGCTTGCGTTCCATCGCAACAGCGCTGCTGATATCCTCACATAGTTTCATTTCCAAATACAGATCTTTCCGAACACAGATCTTATTTAATGAATTCACAAATGCCGCCAGCTCTTGTCTCTCGTTTTTAAACTCCACAACCGATGACGCAAGAAATATTTTTACAATTTTCATGCTGCTGCCTCTCTTATTGTAATCGTTCAGATGCCTTCACTGTTACCGATTATTCACTTATCACTTTTCGCTTTTGTAGCTGCCGTAAAGTATCTGCTTTAAAGTCTCATCGATATGTTCGATCTCGTCCAGTTTCCAGATCGTCACGATCTGCGTCTGCATCATATCCCCGCGTTTTCTTAGTATCTTATTATCTTTTGCCCGCAGATTAGATCTACCTTCGTCCCTCGTATCCGTCACCATCACCGCAATCGGGTGAATGCCAAACTGCTGTGCCAGACTGGCCAATTTCGTATAAAAATCCGCCTCTATCTTATTTTTTGCCTTACACTCGATAAAAAATGTCCGAAATCCTTTTGTCATGATACAGTCAAGCTCATTCTTTACTTCTGTTTTTTCCCAGTCAATCTCATAACCGCTCACAATATCATCAAACTTTCCAGAATCTTTTACCTTATGATAGACATATATTTCCAAGATCTTTCCGGCGATTGTCAAAAGCTCCTTAATCTCTCTGGACGCATGGACAAAGCTTACTTTGTCATCAGACTCCATCTTCAAATCAATCACATATCCCATATCCTGCAGATCTTCCAGCAAGTCTTTGAAATCTATCCATCCGGCTCCCAGCGACAGCCCGCAGACGGCCAGATTATCAAACCAGACACTTACTTCATTCTCATTGTACCTGTCAGTCTTGACTGCATCCGGCATCATCAGCGCATAAATATTTGCAAAAAGTGTATCATACAAATTCCGATAACCGCACCTGTCAGCAATAAAGACTCTGCACGAAGCAGTCGTATACTCTTTGATTCCGCTTCCCGCTTCCGCAATTTCCTTCTCTTTTAAAGCATCCAGAATATCGGATACTGCTTTGCGGCAGACAGAAGGAATGATGTATCTGTATATTTTTTCTTCCGTTTTACTCTTCTCTTCTTTCTTTGCAAACGATACAATTTTATCATTATTCTTTGCATACTCTGCCAGTTTATTGCAAAGCCCCTTCCATACACTGCTTCTATTACGGTACAGCCCCCACAGCTTCTCATACTCCTTATAAAACTCCGGACTGCGGCTCCCAATGCCGGAAGAACACCGCAGTGCCACCAGATCCTCTACCGTTATCGAAACACGTTTTCTAATATGCTGCACCAGACTGCAGTTACGAATACTTGAAAACTCTATTCCGGCAGAATCAAACCGGAAGCTCGCAAACTGCTGATAAAAACCATTACTGAAAGACACATCAAAAAGACCTGCCTGTTTCTTTTCGACGGCAATCACCCGTCCTTTTTTCTTCCGTTTCACCAAATAAGCGCCAAATGCTGCCTCTAATCCTTCCTCATCAGCCTGAATAAATTTAATCTGACGGATTCTTTCCGGCGCTAGTGTTTGAATGTCTCGCGCCAGTTTTTCTTCCTGCGGTTCGTAAATGCCATTTGTATAGCCGATAAGGAATTCTACTTTGGCACGCATCCGCCTTTTCTCCATATAACCTGCTATACGAGGAATGGTATCTAATAACCGCTGCTCATTCTGATTATTTCTAAGAAAACACAGATATAAAATGCAGGCCGGAGACACTACCTCAGCGGAAGCCACATTTCCAAAAACCGCCGTATTATCACCTGTGTCAAACGGAACCGCCAGATAGATATTTTCCGTATACGTCAGGATAAATGGTATATTATCAATAAAATCCACATCCTTCTGCTTGTAATCCTCATATTTCATACTTGCCAGAACAGGATAAAACATTTTTTCAAACGCCTTTACCTGAATCTTGATATTCCCGCTATCTGGCAGACTGTCAGTACTTTGCAGGAACCTGTCTTTTAATCCCTCATAAAGTGATATTTTTGCCCCTTCTCCATGCCAGATGTCTTTTAGACAACGAAACCATTCATCAAAAGCGGCGGCTGCCTCATAGTTATTTTCTGCCAGATCACGGATACCTTCTATCCTATTGTCTATTCCATTTTCATTCAACAGATCCTTCTCTCTGGCTGACTTTGCCTTTTCAGCAAATCTGCGGTGCAGCTGCACAGACATCCGGTCAAGCTCATCCAGCTCATCCAGCGCAGCTTTTTTATTGTCCCAGTATCCGCTGTCTTTTTTACAGATTTCCGCAAGGCTTTGTTTTGTTCTGCTGCTCTTTTGTATGCAGATATGTCTTTTTTTCCGTTCATCCTTTGTGGTTCCGTCCATACAGGCTTCCATGTCTTCCATCCGCTGCCAGCCCAGACACAGCTTTTCCGTTACCCATCTGGCGTGCTCCAGCCAGATCAGTTCTTTTTTTAATTTCAGACTTTCAGGGCCAGTCCCGAATACCTTTTTAGCAAAAGTCTCTGCTGCCTGATCATTATCACTGCCCAGATCAATCCCCATGCCGTGCAGCCAGTATTTTACCGCAACCACATGGGTTACGCAGGAATAATGATTATATGGCTTTCTGTATTCTGCCCTTACCTTTCCAAAGTCCACATGCAGATTTTTTTCCCAAATCAGATGCGTGTTAAACGCCATTCTTTCAATTTCAGAGTAATGCGCAGACTTACGCACATCTGCATTCACATCTATGGCTGTCATCGTATCAGTGTCCACTTCAGATGCATTTCCGTGTTCCTGAACATAGTGAATCACACAGTCCATTCCAAGATCGTCCGCCGCACTCTGGCAGGCCTTAGCAGCCGCGAGGTTCTGGCCGTCTTCGCCAAGCGCAATAAATACATAGTTCGTGTCACAATGGTCGTACATCACCACATTTTCCAATATACTTTTATTCGCCTTCTGATCCGTCCTCTCCAGCTTTGTTACCTGAAATACAATCTTTCCATAAGCATCCTCTCCGCTCGCATCATCCTGCGCAAAGAACTGCCCTAGAGTCCCGTCTTTCAGCGCCAGCTCCTTCCTGTGTTCATCATCCCATACAAGACTCCCCGTAAAAAATTCCGACAGTCCCGGCCTCTCCTGAAGATAGATCTGCATATCCATTACATCATCCGATACGATAGTCACATTTAAATCATGATCTCCCAGCCGCCCAATCGGAAGGCAGGCATCTAAAAATTTTTGTCCATAATTGCCAAAGCCAATGATCAGAACATGAATATCTGCATTTTTTGCGCACTGATACAATGGATGCTCATAAAGATGATACTGCAGCGCAAGCGTCATCTTCTTCTCTCTGTTTTTGTGATAAAAACGCTCTACATCAACGAGCGCCCATTTTTCCCCGGAACGGTTTTTTCCCGCAAGCTCAGAAGGCAGTGCATAATAAAGAGCCTGATCTATGTCTTCCAAAAGCTCTTCACAGTTTTTGTACCGCATTTCCCGCGTGCACAGACATTTTTGAAGAATTACTTTCAGCATATTCCGAAGTCTTGGATGTGAATTTGCTTCAGAAGCCTGAATCAGCCTGGAGCTGTCAACCATTTCTTTCAGTCTGTCATAGTAGTCATCTTTATACAGATAATTTCCTTGCTTTACCTCCTCAGAGACAATGACCGCATGAAAAAGCGTAGCCCCGATTGCATACAAATCTGTCTGATTCGTGGCGTGCTCATAACCGGCTTCCGGCTCCATATAGCCTTCCGTTCCCATGATGCCTTCCGGCACACGGTACACCGAACAGATAGAATTCATATCAAACATGGACAGTGTCTGCTCCAGTATCTCGTCCCCGTGTCTTAAAAAACCGAAATTAGACGGCTTAATATCCCTGTGGAGCAGATTTTCCTGGTGCAGGCCCCGGATACATTCTGTCAGATACTTGACTGCACTCAGTACGCTGACCAGACTGCGTTCCGGATTCACGGACGGATGCTTGTGTATTGCACCACAGATCTTATCAAAGGTTTCCAGCCGCGGCCTTGGCATCCATATGTATACGGTTCCGGCTGCATGATATTGAGATTTATTTTCGCATGTCTCTTTTAAAGCCTCACATCCATAGTAGATTTCAAAATCCGGAATGAAAGATTCCAGTTCGCTGCTTTCACATGTTCTTTTGATCTCAAGCATCCTTTGATAAGGTTCGATATATTCCTGCTTTGCCCTCTCAAACGCTTTCCTGTCATCGTCTGAACAATCCTTCTGCATGATCTGGCCGGCAGCATTCCTGTTAAGGCCGCAGATCGAACATGGATAAAATTCTTTCAAAACTCCCCTGCCGCTGTTTTCATGGCAGGCTTCATAGCAGACGGAGGAAGCCCCTTCTTCTATTTTTTTTATAATTGTAAATGTCCGCTCAAATTTCTTTCCATCACTTTCCCCATAAAGCAATATGGATGTTTTTAGATTTGTCCGCTTCTGCATCTCCTATCTCCTTTTGTTTTATAAGTTTAAATACGCATAAGACAAAAAATTTTTGTTTTATAAGTTTAAATACGCATAAGACGAAAAAACTACCAACACATCAAAAATACTTTTTCCGTTTAAAGGCTGATAATAGGACTGTAATAATATTTCATCTACCCCGCTTTTAAAGCTGCGGAACACTTCTCCAAAATTTTTCCACTGATCCTTCCCATCACCTTCATGCAGCGCATTATAATAATAATAATATGCCACAATCATGGATGTTCTTGTAATATCCTTAGCTGATTGAACAAACAGAGCCTTGGTCTTCATCCTGGAAATCTGCTCCCGCTCTTTTGCCTTGCTCTGCTCACTGACCTTTTCCAGAACTGTATATCCCAGAAAGCTGTTGATCGCAAACAGCAGTTCCATAAACTCTTCGAATTTTCCCTTATCAAGATCATGTCTTTTGTCACTCAATATTTTATGTCCCTTTTTTCTGAACGCGGATACATCTGTAAACCAAAGCCCGTAATTGCAGTGCTCAAGCTCTACCTCCATGTCATGCAATTTCTTCAAAATCTTCTGATAATTTTTATACGCTGTGTTCTGCTCTGACGCAATCTGCAGTTCTCCCACTCTGCGTCCATCTGTCCCGCTCTCATCATTTACATAAGTACTGCAGTCATAATTATCACAAACAAACTGCTCAAATTCTTTTTCCGACAGATTTAACGCATTCTCATGGAACTGCTCCTTGTCTGCGCAGAAATAAGCTCGGTAAAAAACCGTTTCCTGCTGCTTTGCTTTGAAACACCCCTTTGTTTGTTTCAAGTATTTTTCCTGCACACGCTTTATCATTTCAGCTGAACGTCTGATTTTCTCCAGCGGAGTGTAATCTTTTGCAATAAAGTATAAATAGATTACCTCTGCAAAGTTTTTATAATTAATCCCCTGCCCCGGCGGATCCAGTTCATATTCACACAGCCTCCCTTTATATGCATCCGTAATAAACCGCATGAGATTGTTTGTGTAATAATCCTGAAAAAGATTTTTCTCAAGATCTGACCATGAGTCGTATTCCTGATCTCCTTTCCCGGTGTAATAAGTCATAGGATATACCATCCCAAACCAATACAGACAGCGTTTTGTACTTCCCTGTGTCCTGAATTTCCCGGCTGCAAGATCATCTGCCAGTTTTAAAAGTCCATACTTTCCGCTCAGCTTACCAAGCGCCTTAATCTTTTCCCTTGCTTTCTTTTTCTCTGCTTTCGCTTCTTCTCCCATCTCGTTCAATCTGCTTCTGGCATCCGCGATTTCCAGCTCAAACGCTAAAAAAATTCCATCGTCTAAGTACCGCAGCACTTCTTCCTCACTTGGCGCCTTATTCTTTCCGAGTTTTTGTTTCACATACTTTTGTATTTCTCTTTTTCCGCCTGCAAGCGTAACCGTCTTTCCGCTATCGTCTTTCCATTCCATAAATCTGCCGTACCTGATGAACTGCTTTAAGATTCTTACTCGCAGAGAGTCCTCATTCCATCCATCATCCGGACAGGATAATCGCTCTACAATTCTTAGCATATACACGTCCGGAGATGGGTATTTCCTATATTCGCGATAAAGGGCAAGCAGCATACGCTCTTCCATGTTCGAATGCTCCTCAACAAGCGGACTTTGTATCAGATCCTCATAATAGCTGGTATTACGTCCTCTCTCATAGGGAACCCCGCAGGCATCAAGCATCTCGTACAAAGATGCCAGAATGCTCGGCCTATTCGACTTTCCTTCCGCCTGACGCAGCAGACGGATCTTATGCTTAAAGTCTTCCTTTCCATACAGCGTACTGAATTCTTTGTCAAGGCTGCTTAATGCTGAATCTATTTTTCTCGTAATTGTTCCGGTTTTCATGGCGTTCTCCTTCCTGCTCTGGCAGATTAAGTACTTCTTTATTATCTGCTTTTCTATTTTCTTTGTCAATCGCAGGAATATTTACGGACAAAAAAGATCGGGAACCTTTTTTGATTCCCGGTCTTTTTTGAAAAGCATAGATTCTTATGATACAAACCTCTTGTCAGAATGCTTTTACATATCCGTAAGTCAAAATATTTTGTCCAAAAGCTGCCGGCGCACCGATTATTTACTTACTCTATACACGAAAACCAGCATGGTTTATTTTTTTACAAATAAATCATGCTGGTTCAGCATTTCTTCATGCATTTTTACATGCAATAAGTTTCTACTAATCTAATAATTTCCTGAAGGAGAAATTTTAAAATTTAGCCATATTTTAAAACCTTTTCTAAAAACTCTCCCGGTGTCATGATCTCTGGCATTTCAATCTCCACATCCAAAAAGTCTTTATCGCTGGTAATAAAAATATCTATATTTTCAATAATGGCGGTGTAAAGCACTGGATAATCATTTATATCTCTAATCTCAAAAAGATTTCCCGGCATATGCCGGGGCGTATAAACAAGCTCATATGGCAAATCCGATAAAAAGGAATCAACGGCATATCTCTTTTTCGGGAATTTTCGGGTAACAACGGCTGTTAATTCGTCAATTATAAAAGAGGACAAAACCAGTTTATGATTTCTTGTGATGTAATCTAAAATCTTCTTGAATTGTTCATTTGGAAAAAGCAACATTGAAATCAGGATATTTGTGTCTAACATGATTCGCATTTATATTGTTCTCTTCTTTCTGCACGAATTTCCTTTACAAGTTTTATAACATCCTGCTCATTTTTAATGCCCAATTCCTCTGCCATACCCTGAAAAGCCTCCTGTGCTTTTAACAAAGCATTCGTGGAAGCATTTGTTAAAATAACTCTATCTCCTTCTTCCATAAAAAGAACTTTATCTCCTTCTCGTATTCCAAGCGCATTTCTGATTGCGATAGGTATTGTAATTTGACCTTTTGACGTTACTTTTGCCAATTCCATATCTGTAATCTCCCTTCTGTATTCCTTACTTTCCTTACATTTTATTATATTGAATAACAGTAAAATGTCAACCTGTTTTATATGCTTAATTTTTTCTGAATTAGTATTTGATGATGAACAAGCAGCCGCTGAACAGATCATTCCCATTCATAATAATGCACTTTATGTTGATGATCGCTATCTTATCACAGAGGTATATTGAAATGCTTTTCATAATTTGACAAAATTATACTTGTTAGGAATAAAACAGTAGATAAAGACAAATATATTTCGTTATAATCAGACTTTCTCTATAACGGATTTTACCAAGATCTATGTGAATGAATTTCGTTTTTCACCTGTCATCTGCTTCATCAAATGCTGAGTTTTCTCGCACTTTTTACTCTCCTTACTCAAATCAAAATCAAATACTGATGCTGCTTTGCAGATCGTCAAAGCAGCATCAGCTTTTTCAGTACCACAGCCGCCTTCTGAGATTAATTTTTACAGTTCAATATATAAGCCGGCGGTATATTTTTATATTCCTTTTTGATAGAAATACGGCGGAAGAAATGACGCAAAAAAGGTATTTTCAACCGCGTATACTGAAAAGTAATAAACGAACCGCCCATTTTCAAATTCCTGCGGCACTCTTTTAGTATCCTCACAGAGATCTCCCTCGGCAGGCTTGCAAATGGCAGTCCTGAAATAATATAGTCTGCTTTGGAAATCTTATGCTTCTTCATCTGTCTGCTCATGTGTTCTGCTGTATCATGTATTACATAAACATTGTGGATGTTCTTATATTTTTTCTGCAGCAGCTTAAAAAACTCGTCATTGATTTCAAATATCAAAAGCCTTGTTTCTTCTTGCTTTGCATTTACAAGCTTTTCAGTAAATGCGCCTGTTCCGGCACCTATTTCTATGATATTCTCTGCTTCATTAAAATTAACATCTTCTATCATTTTTTCTGCCAGATGCTTAGAACTTGCTTTTACCGCTCCTACACTTCTCGGATGTAATATATATTGCTTAAAAAAAGACATATGATTTTGCCCTCCCTCTATTGCTAAGACTACTCCTGTTCCGCCCACCCATCAGCTCTATCCCAGCTGTTAATTTCACAATTTTGCTTCTCCTCATATTTCCAATCCTTATGAAGCATTTCATTTCTGCCATTTCTCTTAAAACTTCAAGCTGCATAAGCCTTACAATTCCAGCCATTTCTCTCGAAACCCGTATATCCCGGATTCCAGAACATTGCTACAAGCATATGCCTTACAGTTCCAGCCACTTCTCCCGAAACAGCCTTACGAGGAACAAACTCCCACGCATACACAGCTCCACGCACATAGCAATCCAGACCCCCGTAAGACCAATGCGGGGTGCCAGAAACGCAGCCATTGTAATCCGAATGCCCCACATACTCAGCAGATTCATCACACTCGGCACAAGCGTATCTCCTGCTCCCCGTAACGCCCCGGCAGCTACAATCGAGCAGGCAAAAAAAGGCTCTGCAAACGCTTCAATCCGAAGCACCCTTACGCCCAGCTCCCGCACTGCCCCATCCGGCGTCAGCATCGCAAACATCTGCGGTGCAAAGATATACATAATAAACGCCGCAGCCGACATCATCAATGCCCCAAGCAGAACTGACAGCCGCGCAAATCCTCGCGCCTGCTCCTTTTCCCTTGCGCCTATACTTTGGCCTACCAGCGTCGTCGCAGCCGATGCCACACCATAGCCTGGCATATAACACAGACTTTCCGCCGTCACGGCCAATGAATTGGCGGCTACAGACACTGTGCCAAGCGGTGAGACAATTTTTGTGGATACAATCTGTGCCCCGCTGACCACTCCATGCTCAAATGCCATCGGCAGTGCAATGCGGACTGCCTTCTTTAGACAATCTATATCCAGCGCCCATCCGGCTTTTTCTGTCAGCTTCATTGTCTTCGAACAGAAGCAGAGCATATACATCATAGCCGCCGCAGTCACCGCTTCTGAGAGAGCCGTCCCAAGGGCAGCGCCTGCCACACCCATTCCTGCTCCCGGCAGAGGGACGCTCAGGCTTCCCAGCTGAATACTTCTGTTTGGAAATATCAAAAAAAAGTTAAATATCACATCAAGCACACACATCAGAGCATTCAAAAAGCTCGGCGTCTTCATATCACCGCTGCACTGCAGCATACTTCCTCCAAGCTGCCGAAACTGTACAGCCGGAAGGGCACATGCATAAATAAGAAAATATCTGGAGGCATCCTGACACACTTCCGGCTCCCCTCCCAGCC
>CANDMV010000164.1 GCA_947385875.1 uncultured Eubacterium sp.
CCCCGGCCTAAGGCCGGAAGCTAAAGGTGCCGCTGCGGCTTCGCCGCCTGTGTATTGAACAGAATGCAAAGGGCTTCTAAGCATTCTTCCAACGTCGCCAGAAGACGGGACAGCTCCCCTCACCCGGCTGTTTTTGATAAGCCCTGCTATGAAAAGCTTTATAATACCGACAGAGTTGGATTTTAACTGTGAGCCGCTGGTCACAGATCATCGGCAGGATACAGCTGCTTTTGTAAAGTTTTTGAAGTTTTCATGTAATGCTTTCGATAAACAGCTGGGAGAGGGAATCCGCCCGGTCTGTCGGCGGCTTCCCTCTCCCAGCGTCCGGCTAGCCAATATGTAACACCCTATTTGAACTGTTATAAGTCTACACCCAGAAAAAAATTCTAGAATTGATATTTAATGGCTCCTATGGTAAGTTGTATAGAAATGGTGTGAAATATGCCTTCTGTTTTATGTAATGCTTTGATTGGATAAGGAGGGCTCAGCATGAATTTTAAGGTTGGTGTAGGCAAATCAGACTTTGAAGCTCTGCGTAAATCCAATAATTATTATGTGGATAAAACTGCGATCATGTATGAGCTTGTAGAAGAAACAGATCATCAAGTCACTCTGTTTACCAGACCGCGAAGATTTGGCAAGACTTTGATGATGAGCATGATGTCAAGCTTTTTCAGTATAAGAAAAGAAAGCAGAGATTTATTTAAGGGACTCAAGATCACAGAGCATAATGAATTCTGCAGGAAATGGATGAATCAGTATCCTGTGCTTTTTATTTCTTTTAAGGATGCCGAAGCGGGCGAGTTTGGCGCTGCATATGAAAAATGAAAAAACAGCATTGCGGATGTCTGTAAATTAATACCTGACTTAGCAAAAGAATCAGCCGTTAATCCTGCGGATAAGCAGATTTTTGAGAGATTAATGTTTCATCAGGCGTCTGATGCTGAGGTACAGAGTTCTCTGAAAACGATGATGCGGATGATGTACGCTGTTTATGGTAAAAAAGTGATTCTGCTGATTGACGAATACGATGTGCCTTTGGCAAATGCAAGTGAGAGGGATATGAATCACTATTCAATGCGCTGTGGGAATGTGATGAGGCAGAAGCGGCAAGGATGATCTCAGACCTTTTGTGGTACACGATCAGTTACAATGACTATCATGAGGACTATTATCGTGCGTTCCTTGCAGGAATCTTCGTGGGGCGCGGATACCATGTTGAGTCAAATAAAGAGACAGGATTAGGAAGGCCGGATCTGGTGCTCAAAGATAAAAGAAACCGCCGGGCGATGATCATAGAAGCTAAGAAATCGAAAAAGGAATCCGATATGGATAAGGATTGTGATCTGGCAGTCAGACAGATTATTTCGAAAAAATATGCAGAAGGGCTTTATGGATATACACAGATTTTAGGTTATGGTATTTCTTTTTTCCAAAAAACAGGCCAGAGTTAAAAAGTATATAAAAGCAGGAGATTTGCAATAAAATATTGTATTTTAAAGGAGATATAGTGTCATGCAGACAGGTTTTTCTTTAGATATGTCATTGGGGCTTTGTGCAGCTCGCTGAAATTAGCGATAGCAATTTGCAAATATGTTAAGAACAACAAAGAACACGCCGAGATTTATTTCTCTTTAGTGGCTAATTTTATGAAGAAAAAAGGTACTTGGAAAAATCGTTTTTACAGTTGACTTTCAGACAGACGTGTCGTATAATTATTTCGGACACAAGTGTCGGAAAAGGAGGAATATCTATGAATAAAAGAGGTCTGGAAACAAGGAAGCATATAAAAAATTGTGCATACGCCTTATTTGCAGACAAAGGCTTTAAACAAGTAACAATGAAGGATATCTGCGAAGCAGCAAAGCTAAGCAGGGGAGGTCTGTACTGCCATTATGACAGCACGCGTCAAATTTTTCAGGAGATGATAGATGAGATGACAGGCGGGCAGGATCAGGAGATTGATTCAAAAATCAGTCAAAATCTATCAGCAGTTGCTATATTAGATGATATATTAAACAAATATGAGCACGAAATGCTTGACAGCCAGGCTTCCTTAAGCGTAGCAATCTATGAGTATTTCAGTATGCGTGATCCTGCAGATCAAAATAATACATTATATGAGCAGTATGTAATGTCTGCCAATACATGGAAAAAACTGATGCAGTATGGGATAGACAGGGAGGAATTTAATGAAGTGGATATTTCAGCGGTATTTGATTTGATCGTATTTTCGTATCAGGGGGTGAGGATGTACAGCAGGCTGATGCCTATAGATCCTAAGATACCTGCCGGAATTACTAAAGAAATAAAAAAAATATTAGTTAGGAGTGATAGCAGTGGCAACAATATTTAATCGTTTTTGTACGGATAAAAACGCGTTTATTAATCCTTGTGATACTACGAAGTACGTTTCTGGTTTTCCAGAAGTATGTATCACTACATTTTCAGAAATCATAATAAAAGATTTTATTGAGCAGAATAAGTCAGGAATCATTGCGAATTTATATTCTGCAAATGGTATTCTGCCTGTTTACGAAATAGAATATGCGGGTAAAAAGATGGGATTGTTTTTGTCTAGAGTAGGGGCACCTGCCTGTGCAGCAGGTTTGGAAGAGATCATAGCAATGGGAGCAAAAAAAATCATACTGTTTGGATGCTGCGGGGTATTGGATCAGTCCCGCGTCGGAAACAAAATCATTATCCCGTCGTCAGCTGTCCGGGATGAAGGCACAAGCTACCATTATGCGGCAGCAGATGAAGAGATCAATGCAGACCGTTCATCCATTGATCTGACTGTACAGTGTCTGGAAAAACATAAAATTCCATACGTTATCGGAAAGGTCTGGACGACAGATGCGATCTATAGGGAGACGCAGGAAGTGATCGAAGAACGCAAAGCGCAGGGCTGCATAGCTGTTGAAATGGAAGGCGCTGCATCTTTAGCCGTTGCCGGGTTTAGAAATATCCCTATGATACAGTTTTTTTACGGAGCAGATAACTTGGACTCTGACAGGTGGGAGCCGAAGGATTTGACGGATTATGGAAAAAAATGTGGGAATAAGTATATGACGATCGCGTTGGAATGCGGAGCGATTTTTTAAGGCAGAGCGGACATTTGTACTTGACTGCAAATGTCTGCTTTTTATTGTACGTTACTATTCAAGGCCCAAAGGCCGCTCATAGTAACGATTCGGGGCGATATTTAAAGTTTGCTCCGCAAAATCGCCCTCACTCCTGAATCCTGTTCTTACGGAACACGCAGCTAGTGCTTGTTCCTGCTCGTAAATAGTAACATTGTATCTATGAATTGAGTCGCAGCCGAATTTAAGAGTTGCAGAAGAAAATAAGCACTGCTATAATAACTTCAGTAGAAAGGATAAAGAGGTATTTTACATGAAGAAAAAAAGCATTTTCAAGCAGCTGCTGATTCCGATGATGACGCTTGCAGTCGCGCTGCCTGCAGTAGTACTTATTATTTTTTCCGCGTCATACGAGCAGGAGGTACTTAAAAAAAATAAAGAGCAGTCCAGCCTGATGGCGGAGGAAATTTCGATTTTTATGGATGGAGCATATCATATCAATGAAGAGCTGGCAGATAACCCAAGCGTATTGACGATGGAAACAGATATACAGACACCGATTCTGGCGCAGTGCGTAGAGAGAAATTCGTATCTGGATCAGATTTACATACAGGGTACAGACGGTATGCAGACCGGGCGTTCGTCAGGAGAGCTGGCGGACAGGTCTACCAGATGGTGGTTTCAGCAGATGATGGAGGAGCCGGAAGCTTTTATATCAAAGTCTTATTATTCGGTCGCGACTGGTATGCCGTGCGCGTCTGTCTTTTTTCCGATGTACAAAGAAGACACGCTGACGGGTATTTATGCAGCAGACTTGAAGTTAGATTTTCTTCAGGAGCTGATTGGAAAATATTCAAGTGAAGAAGATGGCAGGATATCATTTGTCATTGATGGGGAAGGGGTCGTAGTTGCGCACCCGGATCAGATTCAGATCGAGGAGCAGTATAACTACAAGGAAAAGACTCGCACAGTTTCTGTCAAGGATGCACAGGGAAATCCCACGACGGATGAAGTTGGAAATATTATTACCGAGCAGCATCCGTTTGATCTATCAAAAGATCTGGAACAGCTGATTGCACAGGTGATGGCAGGAGACAGCGGCAGCGGGAAAATATCTTATCAAAATCAGTCATACTACGCCAGCTATACGGCGATTCCGCTTCTGGGCAATTCTGATTCATGGTCACTCATTATACTTCAGGAACGCAGGGCTGCCATGTCAATGGTCGGCAGGATGCTTGTTGCAGCAGGGATTATTTCTTTTGCCGCGGTCGGGGCAGTCGTGCTGATTGTGCTGTTCCTTGCACGCAGGCTGACGATGCCGGTAGTGTCGGTTGCAGGATTGATGAAGGAGGCTGCGGATGGGGATTTTTCTATTCATGCGGAAGAAAACAGTCAGAATGAAGTCGGACAGCTTGCGGTCAGCTATAATATCATGGCAGGAAAGATTTCCGGGGCGCTGCTTCGGATGATGGATTTTACTAAGGAGCTGCTAAAGTGTTCGGACAGGCTGCAGGCGACAGAGTCAGATTTAGAGTCGATCAGTCAGGCGATGAAAGAAATATCCGATGGTACATCTTCGCAGACGCAGGAAGTAGATCATGTAGTCGAACGCATGGCAGAGCTGGAGAACCGTTTTGGAGAGTTAAAGGAAAAAAGCAAAAATCAGCTTGACGAGGCAGGGCATACGATGAAATCCAGTGAAGAAGGAATCACAGGCATGAATGAGCTGGAAGCCCAGAACCATCAAGTGGAGAACTATGTGAGTCGTTCTTATGAAAAAATAAAAATACTGCAGGAGCATTCTGTAAAAATGTCCGATATTGTAGGAACCATTAATAATATTTCTTCGGAAACAGAGCTTCTGGCATTGAATGCAAGCATTGAAGCGGCAAGGGCAGGAGTGCACGGCAGGGGATTTGCCGTTGTGGCAGAATCGATTGGAAAGCTGGCAGCAGATTCGTCCAAAGCATCCGCAGATATTGGGAATATGATAGCAGAGTTCTGCAGCGATATGGACGGCATTGTATCACAGATGGAGGATGTCAGAGATATTACGAAGGCACAGATTGACTCAGTGCAGAAGATGGGTGGTATTTTTGAAGATTTCAAGCATATGACGGAACAGACTGGCAGTCTGGCGGGAGAGATGGACAGACTGATTGATGAGATGTATGAGATTGATCGTTTTATTGTAGAGGCGGTAGAGAGGATCAGTGATATTTCTAAAAAAGCGGAGCATTTATCTGGTAAAGTTTCAGTATCTGTGGATGAAGAGCTGAAGGATATTCAAAGCAGTGTGAAGAGCCTTACGATGGTGTCCGGCGAGATGGAGCAGGAGATGGGGAGATTTAAGCTGGACAGGAATGACGGACGGTTTTAGAGGGAATCCGGCTCTTCGTCAAAGTCGAACTTTTAATCCGTCATGGGTCTGATTCCCCGCAGCTTAGCTGCGGCCAGATTTTTACCGGGCAAAGCGAGGTTGGTGCCAGACGCAGAATCGTCAGGGAGGTCGCTAAGTAAATTGAAGACTTAACTGTAACATGTATTTATTACAATGCCGGCAGGAGGATAATTATGCGTCATGAAATTGTTTCTGTAAACTCAGATCTTGAGGCAAGGTTTTATCTTTCTATCGATGCTGGGAGCTATGTTCCGCCTCATTGGCATGACAGCCTGGAGCTTGTATATATGATCGAAGGGACTATGACAGTTATTTATGAAAATCGAAAGGAAGTCCTTCATTCAGGAGAATTTAATATTGTAAATTCCAGAGTTATCCATTCTGTACTCAGCGAGAAAAACAAGGCATTGGTGCTGCAGATTCCGAAAGAAATATTAAGAAAATTTATTCCTAATATAGAATTATATACTTTTATGGTCAGTATGGCTCCTTCTACAGATGTGGAAAAGACCAGACTAATGAAGATGAAGAAAATCTTCATGGATATGCACGTAATTTATGATATTCGCCCGGAAGGGTATCTCCTCAGATTTAACAGCCTTTTGTATGAGCTTTTGTTTTCACTGGTACATTCGTATTCTAGCAGGCTTGTGCAGAAAGAATTTGACAGGAATGAAGGCAGGTTTGAAAAAGTAGTTCCCATTATGAATTTTTTAAAGGAACACTATCGGGAAAAATGTATGATTTCAAAGCTTGCGGAGCACTTTGGCTATCATGAGGATTATATTGCACGGATTTTTAAAAAGCAGCTGGGAATGACGGTTATGGAATATGTATATGCTATACGGATTTCTAAGGTGTATATTGATTTGATTAATACTGACGATACAGTAAATAATATATTTGAAGCACATGGATGTACGAACTACAAGGTAGCAATGAGGCATTTTAAAGAAAAATATGGGTGTACGCCAAAGGAAAAGCGGGAGATTGTCAGGCATATGAGCTGGAAAGAGGTGCAGATGCTGCCGTCGCCATTCTATGAGCCTTTTGGCGAACAAAATTCATGATGAAAGAGGGCGGTTTCAAAAAGTCGGAATCGTCCTATTTTTTTGTCGTAAAAATATATAACAGCCATGCAGAAAAATTGTTAGCATATGATCTAGAAAGTATCATTATATACAAGGAGGTTATGATAATGAATCAAAAAAACAATTTGACTTTCGGGAAAATAGCAGAACGTTTTTCTTATGGCTGCGGTGACTTTGGGTGTAATATTATTTATACTGCAATGTCTGCATTTTTGATGTTCTACTATTCTGATTATGCCGGAGTCAATACGCTGGCGGTTGGAACGATTATGCTGGTGTCACGGGTATTTGACGGAGTGAGTGACATCATTATGGGGATTATCGTAGACCGTACGAAATCCCGTTTTGGAAAAGCACGTCCGTGGCTGCTAAGGATGTGTATCCCGTTTGCAGTATCCGGCATTCTGTTGTTTTCTGTCCCGGCCGGCATGTCAGATACTGCAAAGCTGGTATATGTATTTATTACATATAATCTGACATCGACTGTAATTTATACTGCAATCAATGTGCCGTATTCTTCATTGAATGCATTAATGACACAGGACCCATATGAACGTTCTGTCCTAAGCATTTTCCGCAATGTGTTGGCGACCTGTGGTACACTGCTGATTAATCTGGTAACACTGCCGTTAGTAAGGGCATTTGGCGACAATGCATCCGCTTGGACAAAAGCATTTGTTGTACTTGGAATCTTATCTATTGCAGCATTTCTGATTAATTTTTTTGGAACAAAGGAGCGGGTGAGGCCGGCCTCAGCAGGGGATGGAGAGGTTCAGAACGTTCCTGTGAAAGAAGGAATTCTTGCACTTTTTAAGAATAAATACTGGATAATGATGACCTGCGTACTGGCATTATTCTTTTTGTACTACGCGATTAACGGCGGAACGACTGTTTATTATGCAAAAGAGGTTCTGGGCGATGCTGATTTGGTCAGCACGATTAATGGCATCTATAATGCAATTCAGATCATTGGCATGTTTCTGATTGCAGTACTGGTAAAAAAATATGGCAAACGCAATGTATTTTCGATTGGACTTGTGCTGGCGGCAGTTGGTATGCTGATCCTTGAATTTGGCGGCGGCTCTATGCCAGTGATTGTCATTTCGAGTCTGATTCGGGGGATTGGGAATGCATGTGGCGGAGCTACAATGTGGGCGATGGTTTCTGATACCATTGATTATGGTGAGTGGAAGACAGGATACCGTACAGAAGGGTTAGTGAATAGTGCATGTAGTTTTGGTTACAAGATTGGAAATGGCATCGGTTCTGCATTGTTAGGATTTATTCTGGAATTCGGCGGATATGTCGGTACGGCATCTGTGCAGACAGCATCTGCGGTGGCAGCAATTCGAATCTGTTTTGTATGGATTTCAATCGGAGTATTTGCTGCCTGCTTTATGATTCTTCGGTTCTATCATCTGGATACGGAATTTGACGGAATTATTAAAGACTTGCAGAAACGAGCGGAAAAATGAAATATTCGATAATTGCGCAGCTTGCCGACGGTTATGAGGAAAGACTGCCGATTTATCTGGCTTATGAGTGGTAAGTGCCATGCGGCAGTGGATCATTTGCAAGCAGACTCACGTAAATATTAAATCATACAATTAATAGAAAGTACACTGCGCGGACTTACTATTGTTATCAATACAGCTGAAAGGAGTACAGCGTTATGATATATAATCCAATATTTAAGGGATTCAATCCCGATCCATGTATCTGCAGGAAAAATGATGATTATTATGTGGCAGTATCTTCTTTTGAATGGATGCCGGGAATCCCGGTCTATCATTCAAAGGATTTAAAAAACTGGGAATTGTATACTCATGTACTGACAGATGATGAGAAAGTAGAGCTGCGTAAGCTTCCTAGTGCGAAGGGAATTTGGGCTCCGTGCTTAACTTATTGTGAACAGGATGATCTGTTTTATGTGGTTTATGGCGTTATGAATTCCATGAATGCTCGTTATTTTGATGTGGATAATTATCTGATTACATCAAAAGACATCAAAGGCCCTTGGAGTGAACCGGTATATTTGAATTCCGCCGGGTTTGATGCTTCTTTGTTTCATGACGATGATGGGAAAAAGTATGTGGTGTCTCTGGAATGGGAGACTAGGGAAGGATATGAAAAGCCGGGAGAAATCTGTATGGTGGAATATGATCCGAAGAAAAAAGAGGTTCTCGGACATACAAAGAGAATCTGGCGCGGGGGCACTGACAGAGGCTGCATCGAAGCTCCTCATCTGACGAAACGGGGGAAGTATTATTATATGATGTGTGCGGAAGGAGGTACGGGATACAATCACTGTGTGACGATGGGACGTTCAGAAAATGTCTGGGGGCCTTATGATAGAGATCCTATGAACCCGATCGTTACTAGCCAGCCGGGAGAGTCTTATGAAAGACATGATCCGGATCATCTTAAGCCTAAGTATTACAATCCAGACTCTATTCTGCAGAAATCTGGTCATGGTAGCTATATCGACCTTCCAAATGGGGAAACCTATCTTGTGCATCTGTGTGCCAGACCGTTTGTACCGGAGCTTTGCTGTACGCTTGGACGTGAGACGGCCATACAGAAGATGGTATGGACGAAGGACGGATGGCTTCGTATGGCAGACGGCAGCAATTTTGCAAAGACAGAGGTTGAGGAGCCGAAGCTTGCTGAAGTACTGATGTCTGGCATACCGGATTTTGATGACTTTGACACTGAGGAATTAGGGCTGCAGTATTACGCGCCAAGAATCATGCCGGGAAGCTTTATAGATCTTAAAGCGCGGCCTGGATATCTGCGGATGCGCGGGCAGGAATCCAGGACTTCTCTCAACCGCGTCAGTATTTTAGCACGGAAGCTGACTAGCGTATATGCAACGGTTACAACAAAAATGGAATATAAGCCGGAGGTCTATCAGCACAGTGCCGGACTCATCCTTTATTACGACAATATGAATTATGTTAATTTGAGAAAATATTATAGTCAGACATTAGGAGGCAGTGCGCTGTCCATTACGCATCTGGAAAATGGTCAGAAGGCAGAAATGCTGGAAACCCGGACTGCTGTTGAAGATGTACCGATATATCTCCGCTTGAAGATAGAAGGGAGGAAATTCCATTTTGAATGGAGCTATGATGGTGAATCATATACTTCTATAGGCAGGGAATTTGAGACATTTAAGTTTTCTGATGAATACTGCCGATATGGAGAATTCACAGGCGCTTTTGTAGGGATTACCTGCGCAGACAGAGCAATGCATAGGCATTATGCTGACTTTGATTTCTTTGAATATGCTGCGGATGAGTTAAGAAATGTAGAATAAACGATATGTAGAAGATTCTCATTTACAATATTGACAGAACTGATGCCGGCTGGCGGATGTCAGCCGGCTGTCCATATATCATCAAAATCTTTGGAGCTGTGTTTTTACGTACTGCGGTGTTACAGCAATCAGCTGATGAGGAATTCATGGTAAAGTCTGTTTCTGAATTCTTTATCCTGAGCAGCCCTGATGACATCCTCAGTCCTTTCATTTTCCATCAGCATGGAAATCAGCCTGGAAAGCCTGTCTTCACCCTGCTCCAGCCCCTGCTCCAGCCCTTCTCTTTTAATAGTCTTAGCCTCATATTCCAGAATTTTACCGCCCATAACCGCCTTCACTCCTTCCCTGACAGAATCATACTTGACAGCGATATGCTCCAGCACCTTGCTGGACATGCCGATAATGGTGCATTTTGAATATTCGCTGATGGCCCCCTGATCAGAGAGCTCCTCCAGCTTATTTTTAATCTGTTCATATTCCATCTGAAGCGCCTTCAGCTTTGCCTTGTCCTTCTCGTATTCCTCAAACCTCTCTTCGTGGGAAAAGATGTAGAAGGGGATCAGCAGCAGGAGATTTTTTTCGAAAATCTGCTGCAGGGTGTAGCGCTGGCACTTCATGACCAGAATATCATATTCTAATGTGCCGCCCGGCGTCACCATCCTGATTTTCAGCGTATCGGGAGTCGATGCGCGGTGCCTTAAATACAGCACGGCGGAATGCGGCAGGGTCACCGTGAGGACATTTTCCCTGATTTCCCCCTCGTCGAGGGCGATCTGCGTGTCATATTCAAAAAACCTGACCAGCATACTGCTGTCTGCGGTGCTCTGGCATTCCAGATGGTATTTTTTTTGCTTTTCAGCTTCAATGATAAAGCTGGTATCCGTGATCCGCTCCTTTTCACTGCCGTCCTGCTGGTTTAGAAAGTGTTCATTTGGCGAAAAGCTGATTTTTTCCCGTCCCGAATAATGCTCGCCGAAAATCTCATTTATTACGGGAATAATCAGATGGCTGCAGTCATTCAGCAGTGTACGGAACACATCGTCATAAGGTGTGCCGGTAATCCTTGCGTTCTCCATTGGCAGAGGTCTCCTTTTATTC
>CANDMV010000165.1 GCA_947385875.1 uncultured Eubacterium sp.
TCATGCCCTGTGGGTACATCTCACAGAAAGCATTTTTCAAACACGCTCTAGTACACCTAACACAAAATAACAGATTGCGCATATAACGTTTATTTTAAATCCATGCAACAAAAACGCATTATCTGTGATCTAATGTATGTAATTACACAAAATACATAAAATGCCGGCAAGGTTCAATACACAGGAAGGCTTTTTACGGTCTTATGCGTGATGCACAGACCTGCCCAAACTGTTCCAAGAAAGGATCTGCATGATGGAAACACTGGTTAAGCGCGCAATGCAAAAGGATGCAGAAAGCTTTATCAGATTAATGGAAGAAAACAAACAGTCGATGCTAAAGGTAGCCTATGGCTTTTTTTCAAATGAAGAAGATGTGGCTGACGTTATGCAGCAGACGGTATTAAATGCCTATGAACATATCGGTGAATTGAAAAAAGCTGCATACTTCAAGACATGGCTGATCCGCATACTGATTAACAACTGCAGCCAGCTGTACAACAGCAGGAAGCATCTGGCCACAGGAACAGAACTAGCGGAAGAAAAATGTTTCGACACATATCCGGAAGATAACGCTTTTTTTCATCTGCTTTCACTGCTGCACAAAGATGACAGAACAATCTTCCAGCTCTATTACGGCGAAGGTTACACAACAAAAGAAATCAGCAAAATACTTGACATCAAGGAAAGTACGATCCGCAGCCGTATTCACCGCGGGAAAGAACAATTACGCAGACAGCTTCAAAGAGAGGAGTGTGTTTTTAATGGAAAATAAACAAATAAACGATCACCTTGAACAAAAAATCAAAGATCTTATAACGGAAATAGCGCCAGAATCAGATCTTGTAGACAAAAAAATGGAAGAAGCTTATAAAGAAATCCAGAACATGCAGACGACTGCCAAAGTGAAAAAGAAGCTTCCTGCAGCCGTTAAATTCAGTGCAGCCGCGGCAGTATTAGCTTTTGGTATTGTATACTGCATAAAAAATCCAGCGATAGCAGCACAATTCCCGCTGATTGGAAATATTTTCCGGGAACTGGAAGGGCAGGTGCATAATCCGGGAGACTACAGCGAACATTCCACCAAGCTTTATGTCGCAAAAGACAATAAAACGGACAGTCCTCTGTCTGATTCGAACAGCAATCCATCTGACGGCTCGCCGTCTGATTCGAATAGCAATCCATCTGACGGCTCGCTGTCTGATTCAAATGGCAATCTAACTGACGGCCCACTGTCTGATTCGAATGGCAATCTAACTGACAGCTCGCTGCCTGGCAGTACTGACGTACAGTCCGGCCCAAACGGAAGTCAGAATGACGGCATACAGCCTGATCTAAATGTCAATCGAGAAGACAATTCACAGTCCGGCAGCAGTAATACCAACAGTTCGCCATCTGATCTGAATAAGATCCAGAACGATGACCCACAAGACAATACACAATCTGGCAAATCCACTGACAATACACAATCCGGCAAAGCCGGGGATAAAACAGCTGTTTCACAATCAACTCAAAAAAACCAGCGTAAAAATAATGCCGACTGCTACCAAAAAGAAGTGGACGGCGTTACAGTAACACTTTCAGAAGTGGCTTACGACCACGACGCGATCTATCTCGCAATACTTGTTCAGACAAAAAAAGGCTTTTCGAAAAACGCATTGTATCCGAATTCACTGTGTTATGACGCGGATTTAAAACTGTATAAGGCAGATGGCGGCTCAGATCATTACAGCTATAAAAGCGAGGGAATCTTTGTCAAAGCTATCGAAGGAGAATTTATTGACAGACATACATTTAAAGGACTTTATGAATTCAGAGAGTCCGGCCTTGAGCTAGCTAAGTACACTGCCTGCGATCTGACTTTTGGGGATTTTCAGCAGCAGCTGACAACCGGTGAGAAGGAGACGATCACCGTGCCGGATTATGGAGAAGTCACCCGGACAATTCCTGACAGCGTGCACTACAAAGGGCCTTTTAAATTCCACCTTGATTTAGACGGAATCACGATCCATGAAGAGGAAGCAGCTGTAAATAAATCAAACAGCAAGGGCTACGGTATAGAAAAAGTAGTCAAAACAGCGTTTGAAATATACGCCGTTCCGATTCTGCCAGACGGGACAAAAGGATACGACTACATCGCTTCCATCTGGGATGCCAATGGTGAGCAATTAGAGCCGCGCAACTGGGGTGAATATTTTACATTCAGCCATTATGGCAGGGACGTTTCAAAGGTAACAGTCTACCTTTTAAAAACACAGGATTTTATGGACCATAAAGGGAATCACTCAGATTCACAGCCGGAATTAGCTATTTACAAAACGACTGTCAGTTTTGAGGAATGATTAAGTGTTACAGTTCAGCCTTCGGCAGAACTGTTACGATTAAGTTCCACCTTTGGCGAAGATAGGCTTCACACTCTAGAGCGTGTTTGAAAAATGCTTTCTGCGAGATGTACCCACAGGGCATGATATGCTTCACACTTTGTGGAGAATTTATCCCAAATTTATGAGTCGTAGCGGGCTACGTTGATTAAATTTGGGATGAATTATCCGCAAAGTGGGGAGTGCAGATCGCAGGAATGATTTTTCAAACACGCTCTAGGTTACATACGCTATAATGATTGTATCAATAAACAACTGCATCAATCATAAGGCGGTGAGAATATAGAGGTATTAGAAACGTCGAAAGAAGAAATAATAAAAAATGCTATAGATGATTTTGAAAAAGCTCAAAGATGCATGATTTTAGCAAAAGAGGAAAAAGCAGCCAAAACATATGCTGAACTGAAACGTCAATATATCGTTTTAAAAGCATTACTTACCAGTCTGGGCGTAAATATTACTGAATCAGATCTTATTAAAGAATAACAGCCATACAAGTATAACCGCTAAACAAAGAGTGTAAAGCCTATGGAATTGCCTATATGCTTTACACTCTTGTTTTTCTAAATCTCTGCTCCAGGCTGTGCTACCCCAGATACTGTTTCAGCACATCGATAAAAACATCCACATCAATCGGCTTAGCCAGATGGGCATTCATCCCGTTCTTTAATGCGGCCTCTTTATCTTCTTCCAGCGCATTTGCGGTCATAGCTATGATCGGCAGAGTCTTTACATCGTTCCTAGGCAGGCTGCGAATCGTCCGGGTTGCCTCATAACCATTCATAATCGGCATCTGCACGTCCATCAATATGGCATCGTAATAATTTTCCTCAGATTTTTTCACCATATCCACTGCATCTGTACCGTCCGGCGCTGACTCTACGGTAAATCCCGCTTCTGTCAGTATGACTTCCGCAATCTCCCGGTTCAGCTCAATATCCTCCACAAGCAGAATCCGTTTTCCGCCAAAATCAGCCATCGTCCATGCTGCCTTTTCCTCTTCCTTGTCAACCAGACTGTTTGCCGCAAGCAGCGCTGCTTTCAGATCCGACATAAAGAGAGGCTTTGCACAAAATGCGGTCACTCCCGCCTCTTTTGCCTCTTCTTCTATATCTGACCAGTCATACGCAGTCACTATAATAATCGGCGCATCACTTCCGACTGCGCTGCGGATTCTTCTCGCGGTTTCAATCCCGCTGGTCTCTGGCATCTGCCAGTCGATAATAAATGTGTGATAAGCATCGCCTTCCTCATACGCGATCTGAGCGCGATATGCCGCTTCTCTGCCGGATGTCGTCCACTCCGCGCGCATACCGATCTGCTTTAGCATTTTGGACACACTGTCACATACATGAAAATCATCATCTACGACCAGTGCACGCAGGCCGTCCAATTCCTTGATCTGCTCAGCATTTTTCTCTATATCCTGCAGCTTCAGCGTGAGCTCTACTGTAAATTCGCTGCCTTTGCCCCGCTCGCTGGTTACGCTGATCGTACCGTTCATCATCTCTACAATATTTCTTGTAATCGCCATGCCAAGGCCGGTTCCCTGAACACCTGACCTGGTCGCACTCGCTTCCCGTTCAAACGGCTCAAAAATGTGCTTTACAAATTCCTCAGACATTCCAATGCCGTTGTCCTTGACGATAAAGGCATAATCGCCGTATCCATGCCGAAACGTAGTCTTTTGTATAATCCGAAATGAAATCGTTCCTCCTGCCGGCGTATATTTGACAGCATTGCTCAGCAGATTGATAAATACCTGATTCAGCTTTAAAGAATCCGCGATTACATCTTCATTCGCTACCTCAAACGTATCGATAAACAGCTCCAACTGCTTTGCTTTGACCTGCGGCTGTATGATATTGACCAGATTATGCATCAGCTCGGAAATATTGCACTCCTGCTCTTTAATCTGTACTTTTCCGCTTTCAATCCGGCTCATATCCAGAATGTCATTAATCAGGCTCAGCAGATGATTGCTGGAGGATAAGACTTTATGAAGGCAGTCTCTTACCTGTTCCCTGTTCTCTATATGGCTGGCTGCGATTGTCGCAAATCCTATGACCGCATTCATCGGCGTACGAATATCATGCGACATATTGGAAAGGAATGTAGTCTTTGCCTTATTAGCGTGCTGTGCCTGCATCAGCGCATCCTGGAGAGCCTGTGTCTGCTCCTTCTGTGCTTTGACAAGGTCTGTAATATTTTTAACGACAGCCATGACCATAATATCATCCGTATCATTATCCCTTGTCATAAGAAACGACTGCCGCACGCAGATCGTCTCTCCAAAAGTATCTTTACTCCAGTATTCACCATCTACCTCTGTTTCACCCTTCTCAAAACGCTCCTTGAGACGCACGACATCCATGACGGCACAGTAATCATCCATGGAATCTTCTAATACAAAGTCCTTTCTTTTCTCAAACCACTCAGAAGCCCTGCACGGCGCTCTAAGACCTGCTTTTTCAAGCAGCGAATACTGCTTTCCATCCACAGTTCGCACAATATCCTCTTCGATCAGATCCTTCGTCAGGTTAAATTCATAATTACAGACTGCATTCGATGTAATCGCAATCCGGTACTGCCTTTCCTTACGGTCTGCCAGAGAAATTTCTGCCTGAATGCGCAGTTCTTTTTCTTTTACGTCTGTAATATTTTGTTTTGTAAATAATACTTTGGCTGCATTTCCATCTTTTCTCTCCAGACAGATGATATTTACGTGATCCCATTCCATCCGCCCGGCTCTGCGCACATGGCATTCATACCGCAGATCATCGCGATCTGCCATAGATTTTACAATCATATCTCTTCGAATCTGCTCTGCAAACTCCTCCCGCTCACTTTCTTCCACCATAGATGCACACAGGTACTCTGTCAGATCTTCATACCTGCCCGCTGGCGCCAGCAGATCACTCTCCGGCTTTGTTCCTGCCAAATATTGATAAGTGCCCTCTTCCAGGTCTACGAAAGAAAAACGGGAAAACAAAGTGGTCACACCATTGATAATATAGCCCATTTCCAGATTCTCATGTTCCAGCATTTTCTTATCCCTGCCAGCACGGATAATCAGCGCAGTAATATAAATCACAAACATTCCAATCAGCATGACTTCCAGACGAAATCCCACCAGATTTTCAGCTCTTATCATACTCTGCGTGACATTCTTCGGAAACGTCTGCACTAATACATACTGATTACTTGGAAGATTTTTCACACAGATATTATCTGTCCCGCTGTCTGAAGTACATAGAAACGAGCCTTCCCCGCCATGCTCAAACACGCCCCTTACTTTTTCCGCCGCATTTTTATCAATCGTACCAGATACCAGCAGCTCTTCCAAAAGGAAATTCTGCTTATATATGTTCTCATCTGAGCTTGCTATAATCATACCATCCGGCATACACAGATATACAACCGCCGATTCACCAAAATATGTAGTGCCAAGCATATTCTTTAAATATTCTTCCGCCAGATATGCCCCGCGCAGCACACCTATGATGTCCCCTTTATACCTAAGAGGAGCATAAAAACAAAACATAGTCTCGTCATATAAATCCGAATCGAAGATAACTGAAATACCGCTCTCTCCCCTGACCCCTTTTACATAATAATCACGTCCTGCTGCACTCGAAGTCCTGCCGTCAGAGGAATGATTGATACCTTCCAGATCTGTAAATACAATCGTATCGAACAGTGCTTCATCTTCAATCCTGCCTAGCATGTCGAGATTGATTTTGGGCTCCGAGAGGCTTTCTCCGATAAAATATGAATATGTACTGATCAGATTCCTTGCATGATTAAACTCTTCGTCAATCTGTACTGCTTTAAGCTGCGCAGAATCCGCGGCATAATTTTTATTCCGCTCTTCCATACGGCTTGCGTTCTGTGTAGCATACCAGTGAAATAAAACAATCGTAGCCGCTAAAAGAATCAGTACATAAAAGATCTCCTGCAATGATTTTTTCTTTGCCTTCATCAAGAATATCCTCCCGCATATCTGTATACTTTCCTTCTGCCAATCTGGCCGGCAGCAAATCTATCGTTTTTCCAATATTATATCTAATTCTTTTTGACACGTCAACTGCGGGTAATCTTTCCAATTCTAATGCGATTCTCACCCGTTACAGTTCAGATGTCAGATAAATTGTTACATACTGGCTATGCGGACGCCAGGCGCGGGGAGCGGTTCCGTTTCTGGCGACTTTTACAGAATGCTAAGAATCCCTAAGTATTCTACATCTACATTGCGTCACCGGACGGTCGCGACACCTGATCCGCCCCGGCCTAAGGCCGGAAGCTAAAGGTGCCGCTGCGGCTCTGCCGCCTGTGTATCGTACAGAATACTAAGGGCTTCTAAGCATTCTTCCAACGTCACCAGAAAGACGAACCTCTCCCCTCACCTGGCTGTTTTGGGATAAGCCTTCCAACAAAAATAATAACATCGCGGCAATGATTTTTCAAACACGCTCTAGTACATCCGTCACTAAATATCCGGCGTATCTCCCCAGTACTGCTCTGCCAACCTTTCCAAAAAAACCTTGCCGCTCTCACCGCAAATAATCTTCACCCCAAATGGATTCTGTTCCGTATTGTGAGAAAAGGAATTTGTCCCATGCTCTTCCATGTGCCATTTCCTGCATTCCATCTCCAACTATGCGCATCCCCAAATCCATTGCTCAATGATGGCTTCATGGTCATCCTCAAGATAAAACTGCTGTATTTCCCCGTCATTCATCACACGCTTCTTTCCTTTTCTTCGTATTGATGCCATTTATCCCTTTATTAGCTCCTGTTAAGCACGGACTAAAAAAATTATGCAAATTAAAGTATAAATTTTATCTATACTTACTACATTTGCCTAATCTTCTGCATTTACAGTATTATGATATTAACTCCGCTCCTAAAATTTCCTTTTCAAAAATTTCCTTTGCTTCTTCCGGAGATATGTTTAAACCACACTCAATAAACGAAATGGCATATTCTTCGTTATGTTTCTGTGAATATTGTTTCTTTACTGTTTCTATTATTTTATTTTCCAAAAGGCAATTCATAACTCACAATATTGACACAGCTTTTTCTACAATTTTGAATGATAAAACAAGTTCCCTCATGAATCACATTGTCTTTAACCTTTTATCAAAATCTGCATACAGCAAATAGAACATATCATCTCAGCTTATTTATATCAGTTTTTCCAGCTGTGCTATTAAAAGAGGCAGCTCTTCAAAAACAACATTTACAATAATATTCCAATTTGTGCCGTCATAGTCGTGAACCAGGCGATGCCTAAGCCCGGCTATCATCGCCCACTGTATTTCACTGTGGGCTTCCTTATATTTATCAGAAAGGTTATAAACATGTTCTCCAATATTATACAATGGCGTTGCAACCAGCCACTGCATAGGAGCATCTGCCAGCAAATTCTCTTTCTTTATCTGATGCGCCTCAATATATTCATGTAATTTCACTGCATAGCCATAGATCTTTGAATACGATGCTGATCTGAATATTTCATGCAACAAACAGCCTCTCTTTCATAATTGTATTATAAAATTCACTGCCTTTATTAATTTCACTGATTTCAAAGACATCCACATTTTTTTTCAATATGCTGCGCAGATCTTCAGCAAAGGCAAAAATCATCGTAAGCTTAAAATTTTCCCCGCCAAATACTAAAAAATCCAGATCGCTGTTCTCATCAGCCTCTCCTCTTGCATAAGATCCAAATAAATATACTTCTTTTACCCCATATTTCTCAGCTACCAGCTTAACCAGTCTTACAATATCTTTTATTGTGAATACACAGCCGCTCATTTTACTATATCCTTTCTTCTCATCATCATTCAAATCAAATAATTTTATGCTTTTACCATAATCAGCTCTAAAAACTTCTCCAGATACTGTTACGAAAATCAGCATATTCCTTTATTCCGTTTATGCACCTGACAAAAAAGTTTTAATTCCTTTTGTTTTATTCGCCTACGAATATACGTGTATTTAAATAATCAGCTACGCTGTCCCGGGTAAACGTCCCGCCCATTACTAATTCTGGTATCTTCCCTTGTGTCATTTTACCGATAGAATTCATCTGCCCTGCAATTGTCTTAATCTCATTAGCCGAATATGTAATTGACATGCCGCTTAAACTATTCACGGCATCTGTTATAGCATGCGGATCCATACTTATACGGCTCATGCATTTATTTATTCCTATATTATTATTTAACATATTGTTTTTTTCCAGTTCATTTTCCGGATGCCTTGAAAACATTTGCTGTGCAACCGCCTCTACTGCTCCTGCCTGTTCATTATTTATTTGGAGCGTATCAATGATATCTATACATTCTCCAAACATCTTTTCAAACATATCTGCCAGCTCAACAGCCTTATCATAATCTGCCCTGCAGATAATTTTTCCATGTGCCACATCATTCCTATATTCGTAAAGCTCAGACCATTTTTTTGAAAACTGTCCTTTACTTTTAACAGATAATTTGTCAGAAAAATACCTGTCCCAGTTATTCTTTGCTTCATATTCATCTGACAATTTATTTAATATTTCTGACGTGAACAAGTCTGATTTTTTTATGTCCGATTTTTCTATACTGACGTTCTCCCCATCTTGCCCTTTTTTCAATTTTTCATCATCCGCAAATTTTTGAAGTTCTTTGAACAATCCTTTCAAATCGGATTTTAATGAATAGGGCGCTGTAAAAAAATGAGCAAGTGTAATAAAATCTGCATAGGTCAGCCAATCAATACCAACTGCATTTTTTTCTTTCTGATTCTTTTCAATTACAAGACCAATATTTTCTCGAAATTTTGCAGGCGCACCTATATCCAGCCACTTACTTCCAACTGTTTTTATCATAAACAAATAAATAATTTTTCTAAGCATATTTTCTACATTAGAAATTATAGGATATAATTTTTTTCCATAATATATTGAAACATCGTTCCATAAAGTATTAATTAAGAATTGGTTTCCACATTTTTCATTTATTTTTTTAATCAATTTGTCAAAATCCTCTAAAACGCCCACATCTTTTTCTTCATCTTCTTTAATCTCAACCACAAAATGAAAGAATAATTCGTTTGACTGTTCAGCTTCCAAGCATTCCAGTCTATAATCTAATTCTTTATTGTCAAACATAAGGATTTCTTCATTCAATGCATTATCAATTTTAAATGTAACCCGCATATTTGATGACAAAAAATTACGAAACATATCTTTGGACATAAGATATTCATCTGCTGGTTTTATAAAAATATATTCCATTCTCATCGCATCAACTCCTTTTAAAACATCTTCTCCAGTGCAAATATAATCTAATATGTTTATTATATTTTTCATTTATTTTCGAAGATATTAATCATGCCAGTACTATACCTGACCCGTTTTCCAACCTAGAAATTATCTGTTCCCCATCGTGTACATATAATCAACTATTTTCAAATGAACCCCTCAAAAATGCTTATAATTACGTCTATATTTATTCTTCTGGCGCAACTCAAAAAGTAATGGTAAGAGACCATAAAATTTTCGAATAACTAAAGAAATTTTTCTGTTACCATTATACAAATTCTGTAGTTTCAAAGTACACAATTTTATTTTTCATCTCTTTTTAAAACAAGCTCATAAAACTCAAACAGGCTGTCATCTGCTTCATAGCCTTTACTCTTATCTTCAAGTACAAGTGCATTCCCCATAATTTCGGATGATGAAACTATTTCTCTTATAAATCCTGTTGCTTCCAATCTTTTATACCAAAATAAAATATTTTTTATATTATATTTTGAATTCATTTTACTAATAAACGCATTCCACCATTTCAGATGTAACTGCATACTTATTCTGCATTATCACATCAATTAATTCATTCTCTTTCTGCCTTTGAAACTCAGACATTTTTAATTCTACTGCCATATTGAGCAAAGGACCTATATAGGGAATCTTTTTTATTGGAGACAGCATGGATTCAATTACCGGATTTCTTTTAACATCAATCATATCATTTGTATTCTCCAATTCTAACTTTACCAGTTCCAATTCTTCATTCATCAAAAAAACTCCGTTTATATTTCATATTTACTGATATTCAACTGTTATCATCACTCAGATTCGTTATACTCTTTTAAAGATCTACAAAAATAACAACTAAATATGACAAGATTTCATATATAATAGAGCCTGTCCATCCAAAAGCAATTCTTGTCTCAATTCGTTCTCAGCCGGCATAAATCCAGTTCTCATACATTTGCTATATCATTTCTAAACAAATATCAGTATTAATATACTATACCTGCATCATTTTCTCAATGACTTTTTAATTTCTGTTTTCATCTTAGAAAGGTCTGGTTTTACTTCACCAGACCTTTCCTACAGTACACTTTTTCGTAAGCGCCCAATTGATAGGCGTCATTAAAACATGAAACACTCCTTTGATGGAGT
>CANDMV010000166.1 GCA_947385875.1 uncultured Eubacterium sp.
AAAATGATAACTACAAAAAACATCTGCAAGATAAGCTGTATCATCAAAATAATCCTTAGTTTCTTAGGAAAAACTTTATATCACTATCAGTGTCAGGGTGTTCCCCTCTATGGCCGTGGAATGGTGGGTATATTCTATCTCAAATGCACGCTCATAGCTGGCAATGGTCAGTTCCGGTATGAGATGCTTTCCTTCCTGATAAGCATCCCGTTTCCGCAAAAAACTTTTATTTTCCTCGAAGTTCTCCCTGCTGTTTAAGCACAGCATCTCGATCTTCGCCACGCCCTTTTGCACATTCATCAGGGCATACACCCCGGCCCCACACTGGAATCGGACAGCACCGACAGGTTGGTGAGCCGTATCATGAAATACACCAGGTCGTCCCCATCGCAGATGTTTGTCCTTATTATAACTCACATCTCCAATATTACATTAAAATCATATCCATACCAAAACAAATATTTTGTTTATTATAGCATCTTCTTTCCTGAGCTGCATCATTTTTTCACTCACACTATTTTTGTACAGAATAACGGACAGTCTGCCGTTCTTGCATTCTGAAGCAGCACCGACATCGCTAACGGCAACAAAGACGCTCAGCAGAAGCTACGCGTCTTAGTCGCAATAAACATATAATCTCTAATTTCAAAATAACGCCTATATTATTTTACAGCACCCGTAATACCTTCTGCAAACTGCTTCTGCAGTACAAAGAATACTACCATCGTAGGAACAGAGCAGAACAGTACGCCCATCATCAATAAGCCGTAATCTACACTATATCCGTTCGACATATTTGCAATCAGCATCGGCATTGTCTGTGCAGCCTTATCCGTCATAACTACCTTCGGCCACAGATATGCATTCCATGCATTCATAAATGTGATAACGCCTGCTGCCGCATACGTAGCTTTCATAACCGGCAGATACATCCGAAAGAAGATTCCAATCTCGGAGACTCCGTCCATACGCGCAGCCTCCATAATATCAATCGGGAAGTTTCTTGAATTCTGCCGAAACATCATAATCAAAAATGGCGTCGATATAGAAGGAAGGATAAATCCCCATACACTGTTTAACAGCCCTACATCGGAAATCATCTTAAACAGCGGAATCATTGTAGCAACGCCCGGCACCATCATCGCAAGCAGCAGGATGGAAAATACCAGATCCTTATACTTATCATGGTAGAGCTCAAACCCATAGCCTGCCAGAGAACAGATAAACAGCGCTATAATCGTCTGCACAAGCGCGTATATAAAAGAATTTGCCAAAGAACCCCATAGATTCTGTGAACTTACCAGATTATTGAAGTTCTCTATTGCATGGGTGCCAAATGTGATCTTGCCTCTGGCAATATCAACCGTCTGGTTTGTCGCAGCTGAGATCATCCAGTAAAATGGAAATACCGATATCAGCGATACAATAACTAAGAATATATAGGAAGGAATCAGCCTACGCTGGATTTGCGATATATTTCTCTTCTCAGTCACGCTTATCACCTACTTTCATATTAATCATTGACAGTACTGCTACTAAAATGAATATGAAGAATGCCATAGCAGACGCATAGCCAAAGTTCGCAACACCTGTACCAAAGGAATTATTATAAATATAATGGGACATTGTGATTGTGGAGTTTGCAGGTCCGCCGTTTGTCAGGTTCACGGACTCATCAAACAGCTGCAGTGTACCATTGATAGACATAATCATTGTCATTACGATTGTCGGCCGTAGTAATGGAACGGTAATGCTCCAGAATGTTCTCCATCCGCTCGCTCCATCGATCTTCGCGGCTTCGTATACAGAATACTCAATACCCTGCAGGCCTGCAAGGAAAAATACCATATTATATCCAGTCCATCTCCAGACTAAAGCAATAATGATGACGATTTTTGCCGAAATCGGATTACCTAAGAAATTATAATTCGTCTCTAAAATACCAAGATTTACAAGAACAGTATTGATAAGTCCTTCTGTTGCAAACAGAGACTTAAATATCAATGCATAAGAAACCAGTGATGTTGCACATGGCAAAAATACACAAGTACGAAAAAATCCTTTAAATTTTAAATCCTTATTATTTAATAACTGTGCCAATAGGATTGCCAAAATCAGCATAATCGGCACCTGAATCAGCAGATATACAAATGTATTCACAACAGAACGCTGGAACAGCATATCCTTCAGCATTCGCGTATAATTAAAGATGATCGGCTCTGCCCATGTCATTTTTGTGCTGGAGCCGGTCTGCAATGAAGTGATAACTGCCTGAATAATCGGCCAGAAACTCATGATACATATCAATAACGTAGCAGGCGCTAAGAAAATCCATCCTGCCCTCTCTTGCTTTGCAAGCAATCCGCTTTTCTTATTATTCCCCACCTTTAAGACCTCCTTTTCGCAATAAACGGGAAGCCGGAGTACCTGCCTGGCTCCCCGCTGGTATTGTGTTTAGAGTTACTATCCCTTTGAATAATAACTATTAGATGATTTACTGAATGCCCATTTCGAACTTCAGCTGATCTTCTGCTGTCTTCAGCTCGGTCATAGTGTCGCCGCCGTTCTGGATATTGATAACTGCCGCTGCAAGCTGTGTACGGCATGTATAGTGATAAGAGCTCTGCTCAATAACCGGTACGTTTGCGCCCATTTCTACGATCTTAGCATAAATAGGAGTATCATTAAAGTATTCTACGCCCTGCTGATATACATCAGATTCGCCTGCTGAAATACAGGTCGTGATAACGCCGCCTTTTGTCAGTGCTTCATCATATGTAGCTGTGCTGCCGCCAAATGTCTTCGCTAAGAAATCCTTTGCAAGGTCTACATTCTGGCAGTTTGCCGTAATGTATAGGGAAGATCCGCCGTTAGAAGCATATCCTTCTTTGCCTCCGTCAATCGTAGGCAAGGAAGTAATCTCCCATTTTCCTTTATTTTCTGCAACCTTCTGGATGGTCGGGATAATCCAGTTACCATTCATAACGCCTGCAACCATATCTCCTGCGATTACCTGATCGGTATAATCTGACCAGCTGTTTGCCAGATAGCATACATTCTTCTGAGCCATTTCCACGATCAGATCAACGATTTTAACTAACTTATCATTACCTGTGATGTTCGGCACGCCATCCTTAAACTGAGACTCGCCTTCCGCCTGAAGCATCATATAAATCAGGTCGTTGCCATCGCCGTCCATGCAGAGTAAGTATTTGCCGGTCTTTGCGTATACTTCTTCACCGATCTTGATAAATTCATCCCAGGAAATTCCTGTCATATCATCAATCGTATACCCGCACTCATCTAACAGGTCTACTCTGTATGCAAATATAACGGTTCCGTTATCTACAGGCACTCCGTAATGAGTTCCGTCAATGGTAGAATAGGAAAGTTTTTCTTCTGAAAAGTCTGTCCAGTCAATATCAATATCACCTACCGGATTCCATGCATCCGGATAATCCGATACATAACTCTGAATCCAGTGATCCTGGAATAATGTAATATCCGGCAGAGTATCGTACTTGCCGCTGGAAGCAGCTAATGTAATCTGCTGCTCTATATCCTGCGAACCGGACTGCTCTATGATCTCAAGCTCAAAATCAGGATTTACATTTGCCTTATAGTCATCTGCGGCTGCCTGAATCGCCTGGATATTGAATCCTGCATCCCATGCCCATACGGTTAATTTATTACCGCCTGAAGATGTGTCTCCGCCTTCAGAAGAATCCCCACCAGAAGCGTCATCTCCGCCTTTATCTTCACTGCCGGAAGAATCCCCCCCTCCGCTGGAATTTCCGCCTGAATCCGATGAGCTGCCGCATCCTGCCATCATTGCAGCCACCATAGATACTGCCAACAACATTGAAACTGCTTTCCTTTTCATAAATAACATTCCTCCCTTATTATTTTATGATTTGTCCAGTCTGCTTTATTCGTCATTTTGCCCAAATATTCGCATTTTTCGACTGAACTTATATCTATTATAGCAAATATTTTTGAACATATCAAGTTTTTTTAATCAAATTGACCAATTTTGCGCCATATTTTTTACTAACGCTACATTGTCCGAAATACATTCCATGCATGGGCATTTTGTACATCCCTCACTCTCATGCTTCCCAGACGTTTTACAAAATACTAGATTCTGCCGAAAAACATTTGCTTTTTTTATGCATTTTGACTATATCACACACAAAACAAGTCCCGATAATAGAGATTTCACCAAAATCTGAATATATTTCAGATTAAAACCTTTCTCCATTACCGGAACCATGTAATTTTTTCATATTATGGTATTTTTTTCATTTGCAGAGGGATTTCTACACTGACAGTCGTACCGCAGTCCTGCTGGCTTTCTATATTGACACCATACTGGCTGCCATAAATCAGCTTCAGCCTTTCATCAATATTCATGATGCCGATGCCGGTAAAATGCTCCTTCTTGCGTTCGCCGGAAAGCATACTGTCCAGTCTCTCCTGTGTCATGCCAATGCCGTCATCCGCGATCTCAATATGCAGCAGCTCTTTCCTGCGGTGGATAAAAACATTGATCGTCCCACGGCGTTCATTTGGAAACGCATGGAAAAATGCGTTTTCGATAAACGGCTGCAGCGACAGCTTTGGAATCTTGGCCTCCATGCACTCCTCTTCGATATAAAATTCGACATTTACCTTATTGCCATAGCGCGTCTGGTTAATTTTTACATAATTGCGAAGATTTGTCTCCTCCTGACGTATGGTAATAAATTCGTCCACATTGCTGATCGTATTTCGCAGCAGGGCGATAAACGCATCAATCGTATCGACAGAATTTTTACTGTTGCCCTGCATAATCAGCCATTTAATGCTCGCCAGCGTATTATAGATATAGTGCGGATTGATCTGCATCTGCAGTGCATGAAGCTCCACGGTACGCTTTGCCCTTTCTGTTTCTACGACCTTGTCAATATATCTGTGCAGGTCCAGAATCATCTCGTTATAAGTCTGCGACAGCTCCCGGATCTCGTCTGTACCCTCGACCGGCACATATCCGCCGAAATCCCTCCGCTCCTGATCGCGCATACTTTCCACCAATCGATAAATCGGCTGCGTCTGACGGCGCACAAATACGTTCATAATCACTATAATGCCGGTCGCGATCACAGCCGCCATCGCAATATTTTTCGCCAGATTATACTCTTCATAAAACGTGCGCTCCGCATTCACTGTTCCAGCAATCACAAAATCCGTATTTCGAAACTGCTGCACCAGATAGTGTATACGCTCTCCGTTCTCCTCCCGTCTTGTATGATAAATACGGCTTTCCTTCGCTTCCGCAACAATGTCCAGCAGATGCGCAAGCGAAGCACTGTTTTCGTCAAAATAATTCCTGTTATTCGTCGATATGACTTCATTTTCCTGATTTAACACGACAATGTCGCTTTTCCCAGCAAGAAAATAATCGTATAAGCCCCTTAATTCCGACTCTTTCATCACGAGATACACATATCCTATAATGTCATCTCCGCTTTGAATCGCCCGGCAGGCTGTTACCACCGGCTGCTTATCCATCGTGCTTGTAAACCCTGCTTTCATATACTTAATCACTAGACGTCCGGGATTCTCCTCTGCTTCTATCGTTACCGGATATTCATAAAAATCCGGCAGCACCGCAGTGACAATATCCGCATGATTATACATGTAGTTTCTGCCGCCTATGCCAATAAAAAACAGTGTGACATTATCATATTCCTGTATTTTCATCTGCTCTACCTGACGCTGCATATCATACGCCATACGCTGCTCCTTTACCGGATCGGCATCCTTCTGCGTCAAATATGCCTGCACCGCTTCATTATTCGCCACCGACTGAGCGATTTCGGCCAGATCAGAGTAGAACTCATAGAACCGCCCTTCTATCTGTTCAAATATTTTTTCCTGTGAATCTGAAAACATATCTGAAAAAATCTTCTCCGAAGAATAGATATTCATATAAGACAGCACTACAGCCAGCAGCATAACCCCCAGCAATACAGACACAGACAGCTTAAAAAATAAGCTGTTAAAATAATTTTTTTTCATGCGACTTACCAATCCAAACTAATCGATGTTATCCATGCTCAATCCCATTCCCACTATTTACCGATCCGGCGCTTCCACTGTGATGGAGTCTTTCCCATCTGATTTTTAAATATACGCGAAAAATAACTTGGGTCAGAATACCCGACCATTTCGCTGACCTGCGCAATCGTATAGGACGTTGATTTTAAGATCTCACATGCCTTCTCAATACGAATCTGATTCAGATACTCAGAAAAGCTCGACTGCATCTTCCGGTTGAAATATGTAGACAGATAGTTGTAATTATAATTAAACTGCTTCGCGATCTGTGCCAGTTCTAAGTTCTCCGCATAATGTTCCCTGATATACTGCTTGATTTCCGACAAATTATCACTGACGGCAGGCGACGACTGGCATTCCCTGCCCAGCTCTTCTATGACATGGGCAATCTGAACCTGAAAATCCTGAACATAACGGCTGTGGTCAATCCTGCGGAACAGCTCGGATTTATTTGCCAGCATCCCGCTCTCTGCCTTCTCCCGCTCCAGCAGAAAATTGTAGATCAGATTTTTTGTCGTATTTTTCAGCAGATATTCTTCAACCATGCAGCTGCACAGATCTGCTACATACGCCTCCATCTGATTCAGCGCTTCTTTAAAATTACGGTATTTTAACAGCGTGGAATACTGTTCATATGCAAAATGCTCTGCACTCCGTCTCTCACAGCTGTCTGACGCGCACAAAAAAGGCGTATCTTTATAATAAAAACGCATTTCAGCCAGCTCCAGCGACCTATTATAATTGTCCTGAAGATCTGATAGTCCGTCAAATGGTTCCCCATAGATCCAAAAGCTGTCGGGACGATAACAATTTACCTTGCGGATGCATTCCCTTGCCTGCTGCTCGGCCAGCTCGTCATCTTTAATCCGATAATTCATCAGAGCGACACAGACTTCTCCGCCGACCAGAAATACTTCCGTCTGTAAAGAATCCTGCTTTTCCCAGTAATCCCGTATAAAATGTACCAGCTCCATGCCGTCCTCAAGCCGTCCCCCTCTGCCGATACCTTCTTTCGACAATAGCAGACGGCACTTTGTATAGGGAAACCTCTGCCTGAAATCTCCCTGTGTAAGGTCTGCTTCATATCCATTTAAATAACGGCTCAGCTTTTCATTCACAGATAGCGCCGAATCCTTCTGCAGGCTCATGCCCGGAATCCTTGCGACCGTCTTTTCCAATAACTGCAGAAGCGTCTCTGGATTCAGGGACGGCTTGAGCACATAATCACAGGCCCCGTTTAATAGTGTCTTTTTGACATATTCAAAATTATCATAGCTGCTGAGCATCACAAGCTTAATATTCGGAAAACGCTTTTTCACGATCATAGAAAATTCCATGCCGTCCAAAACAGGCATCACAATATCTGCCAGCACAATATCCGGCTGGTATTCTTCGATCATCGCCAGACCTTCTTCTCCGTTTGCTGCTTCCCCTACAAGCATATACCCTTCTTTTTCCCATTCGATCATATGGCGAATACCCTGGCGCATAATATATTCGTCATCTATAATGAGTACTTTACAGTACATCGAAAACCCCCTTTTTTATCCAGCTGTAATATTCCTTCGCTGAACGTCTTCCCCTGATAATCTGTCGTAACTATTCACAGCCGTCTTTCTCCTGACAAATTCCAAGTTATGAGGCTGTACATAGTAACATTCGCAGGCTCATTGGAAGAATTAGCCTTGCAAATTGGAGCCTGCTCACCCCTGATCAGCTTGGCAGCCGCCTGAACAGCGGGGTGTCCAGGCGGCTGTGAATAGTAACACTCTGTCAGCAAGCCACTTTATTTCACTCTGACATGCATTTATACACATACCCACGCTACTCGTATTCCCTCTGATAAGCTGACAGAACCTTTTCCAGATCCGCTCCTGCCAATATTTCCTGCAGCGCACCCGCCACAAAATCTTCCACGCCATAAGTGTCCGTTCCATAATTTACCTGCGGAATCTCATACGTCCACTGAATAAAATCCTGATAGATCATCTGGCCGCCGTAAAATGGCTGGCCTTTTTTATAATTTTCACTATCCTGCGCAGCCTTCAGCGTACTGACCAGATTAATCTTGTCCGCCAGATGATCTAACAGCTCCTTATCCGCTGCAAAAGTCTCTGCCAGAAACTGCCTTGCCTCCTGCGCCCTGCCGGCATATCGAAAGACATACCATCCGCTTCCTCCGACCGAAGAGGCATTGACAGAGTCTTTATTTTTATTCATTCTCGGTACTGCCGCCACACGCCATAAGCCGCTCTGGGACTCCTGCTCGATAATGCTGGCAGAAATCCATGAACCAGATAATACACAGGCCACCTTTTCTTCCCAAAAGCCGTGGATAAACTGGTTCCAGTCCGGCGCCATTAACGTAATTCCAGAAAGCACCATCTCCCTATATATTTCGATCGCCTGTATCAATGCCTCATTTCCTTCCAGATACAGCTTTCCGTTTTCATCCGTATACCATGCACCGGCGCTCTGCAGCATCATGCGTAAAAGCGGCAGGTCTGAAGGATCCATCGATAACAGCGCTTTTCCTGTCTTCTCCTTCACTCTTTTTCCGATCTCTATAAATTCCTCCCACGTAAGCTCCTGCATATCCTCCACGTGGTATCCTGCCTGTTCGATCAGATCCAGACGATAAAAAAGTCCGACCGTACCGCTGTCAAAGGGAACCCCATAGACCCGATTTCCCACATAATTCACTCCGGTCTTGCATGGTGCAAAATCAGATTGGTACACGATACCGTTTAGCGGCAGAAACTCACTCTCATAATTCTGCAGAAAATATTGAATCCGGTAATCTTCAATCAAGGCTATGTCCGGCAGCGACTTATGGCTTCCAGTAAGTATTGCAGAATTGATCCGGGCTACAATTTCTTCCTGCGCCATACTGACGATTTCAAATACAGCATCTGGATGCCGCTCTTTATAAACTTTTACAGCTTCTTGTGCCGCGATCACATTATAATTTTCATCCCATGCCCAGATTGTGACTGCTCTTAGCTCTTCAGATAATTCTTCCACCTTCCGTGCAGGCTCCCGCCCACTGCCCTGAGCCAGAACAGCCAACAGCGCCAACAGTACTGCTAAACAGGCTGATTGTATATTCTTTTTTTGATACCCTGCTGCCTGCATGTGCTTCACACTGCGGGATAAGGTATGGCGGCTGTACTGCATGGCTTTTTCTCCTTAAATTAGAAAACTTTTTCGTTTGCGAATATAAACACTGACAGACAAGATAGATGCAAAGGGTGCAATTAGAATAAATCTATCACAACTTTACAGGAGATACAATATGAAAATTTTCAGATAATATGGTTAATATTTCACATGTTCTATATCAGCAGGCTATTGTAAAGACCTTGTCAGTGAATAGCAGCCTGCACTTTGCAAGGGACTGCAGAAAGCAGTAAATCACAATCCAGACCATCGCAAAGTCCAATTCGCTTTCCTCATACAGCGTCTTCATTTTGCTCCCTCCTCTATAGCTAATACCGCGCCTGTATATACCCTTTCCAAATGTGCCTTTATCAGTTCTTCATCGTATTCCAATGAATTGTTGACAATGATACTCGCATATCCATGGACGAATAGAGCAAGTATCACAAATACCTCTTTTGTCTGTTCTATGTCCAGATTCACGGCTTCCTGCATCGCAGAAATGACAGGTACCAGCTCCTTAGAATTGATCATCTCAGGCAGATTGTTTTCAACGGCAAAGCCCGATTGAAAATATAAAAGAAATACGCATGATTACACCATTCCTGATGTAGGGTTATAAATAATTTGTGGGAAACGGGTTCCCCACATTTCCCACGTATAGATCATATATCAGGCATTGCCTTCTCTCCACCTGGGCGTCCGGGTAACGCCACAGGGATGCAGCAAAATCCACCGCATCAACAATCTGTTCATACCCGTCATCCGATGTGTTGTCAAATTCCCCCGCCTTAACCCTGTCCTGAAATGTACGTTTCGGGTTCTCTATTTTCAGAAGCTCCAGTGCGTTCTTCAGATCCCGGACAGGCTCACATCCATTTAGCCCCTGGAACGTGATATGCTCCAGACTGCCATATTCATCGTATTTAAAGTTCATTGTTATAAATTTTCTCCTTTCCAAACAGCCTTATATTTCAAGGATCTGCCGGTTGCAGTCATCAAAGATGGCATCGTCTACAAGCTAGCGTATCCTGTTTTCCATCCCACGGATACCAAGCCCGCTCCTGAAAGCGTCCTCTGCCAGCCCCCTGCGTCTGCATTCTGTCATGCGGATTTCCACCCCGTACTGTTCCTGCACATGGCGCACAGGCCCGCACCCGCTGTCTATAATCCTATAATAATCATCCAGTGTCATGGGCTGCAGATTCACAATCCGATGGATTCTTCCCATAAATTCCGGCATAACGCCAAATTCTATGAGGTCCTGCAGCACCATGGGACGGTCGTAGGCTTTTGCCGTATGCGGCAAAGCCCCAAACCCGATGGAACTGCCGCTGTTGCTGTTCCTTGCAATCTCGTCTGCCTTGTTTGAAAATGCGCCGCACAGTACAAAGCTGATCAGGGATGTGTCTATCTGGTAATTTGGAAAACCTTTTGATTACATTTTTCACGGGATGACACTGCAATGTTTTAATG
>CANDMV010000167.1 GCA_947385875.1 uncultured Eubacterium sp.
AGATAATCTTTCGCCGTTGTGAATAGGATTTGCTCGGCTTCGGTCAGCGGCTTCTTTCCCTTGTACTTGAAATAAATGTCGGCTTGCTCGATATGCTTTTTCAGAGTGCCTAACCGCCGTTCAACGGGTTTCAGCTTGCCTTGAATATCCAGTTGTTCCCCTATCATAGCCTTGAATTTTTCATCAAGCCCTGTCATATCCATGATGTTATTGGCTTGCAGGAAATTCAGCATATTTGCCGCGTCTTTGAGGTTATACAACGATTGTGAATATCCCGATTTTCCCGCCTGTGCCTTGCGTGACAAAATGCCTTGAATGTAGTCGGCAAGGGTAGGCGGCTCGGTGTTCTCGCTTTCCTCTTTCAACCAGTTTTGCAGTTTGGAGATACGCGCCTTTAACTGCCGCAAACGCTTATTCGTCACTTCGATTTCGCGGTTGAGGTCGCCGCGCTCGGTGCGTATTCCCCGCTTCTCCATAGCGGAAGCGGCAACGCCTAAATGCAACATCATCTTTGCTATGCTCCGGGACAATAAGCCGTTTGAGGTCATCACTCCTCAGGAACACTGTAAACAGTATCTGGCAGCACATCCTAGCAAGGCACAGAATGCAGCTTAACAAGTTCCTATGAATTTTGAAAATTTCCACAAGGGTGGGCTTATTAAAGTTACCCTTTTTTACATCAACTGCTTGAAAAAAACTTTTTAAACATTTTTCATTTTACCTATTGACATTTCTTAGCTGGACTTTCCGTTTTCTAAAAAGGTCGTTTCCCTTGTGATTTTTCCTCTGTGCCGTTTTCGTCATGGCAAGGGGATAAATCCCTCTGCCTGTTATGGTCGGGAGGCACACGGAGAGGAAAAGGGATGATTTTCGCCCCAAAAGAGGGTGCTTTTCAGAGGTCACGGTCTTTTGCGTCATAGCGGAGGTTTCCCGCTGTCACTTTGGCGTGGTTTCTGATTTTGATAAATCCCTTGTCTTGGTTCTCCCTGGCTTTCTGGTATCCCTGATCGGTGAGGAACAGCCGCATACGTTCTCCTTTATATCCCATAGGGGACTCATGGGAGAGAACATCTAAGACGATCATGTGGCGGGTATCAGGGGCAAAACGCTCCAGAGCCATAATGTCATGGCCGGCCAGTTTCTCTGCCCCGGACTTCTGCCTTGCCTCCGCAAGCATTTCCCCGATGGTTCGGGCTTTCCCCGGCAAGTGGTAATTCTTCTGAACATCATTTACCAGAGCCATGCACTCCTTGTCGGAGAGGGGGCGGATTTTTGCCATAAGGCTTTCCGCCGTGGCTTTGGTATCTTCATCCCGTGAATAGCGGCAGGTCATGTAAAGTTCGTTCAGGACACCCGCCTGGCTTGTGCTTTCAAGCTGGTAGGCCATCCTCATTTCAGGTTCCGTCAGTTTCATGGTTGGCTCCTTTCTGTAAATGGGCATGAAAAAAGCCATAGGCGAAAATACCTATGGCGGTCTGCCCGATGAGAGGCATACGGAGGCAACAGAAAAGGGATACTGCTGTCATAACAATATCCCTTAGTCTGTCTGATATTCAGTTTTAAGCCAAAGCCCTGTCTGTTGCTGTCCGCAATGCCTTGATTTTACTAGTTTTTTACTACCATCCTTATCAAAGCCTTGCTAAATCAAGGTTTCCTGTGTTGCTCCTATTATATCTCACTAACATTACCCGCATGAATATAAGCCTATATCATCCCGAAATCCTTTGGATGACAGACCGGCACTTATGAAGCAGTCCTCTCAATTCATTATTTTCTGCCATAAGCTCATGTATCTTGTCCTCTGCAAAATGGCTTTCCATAGATTGATAAAATACAGCTTCTAAAAGCTTTGCATAGAAAGGCGCATCCTTTGCGTATTCCCACCAGATCTTCTCTATATCATACCGGACCAGATTAGTCGTCCACGGCTTTGCCTGTCCGGTAAAGTGCAGTATTGAGACATTACGGGATACATCATCATAAGTCATTCCCATTTTATGGGCAGTCTGTGCAAATAAGCCATACTGACATTCATCCACATATTTCACCTGCCCATTATGTACATAATTTAACAGGTCTTGATCCGGAAGAATCACTTTGTCCGCAATAGAATGAAATATTTCTATATATTTTTCAAAAGAATATCGTTCCCTAAGCCCCGAAAGATTCATTAACAAAACACCTGAGCAGAAGTATGTCATCCCATTTTCGACAAGCTCTTTGAAAAAAGCATTTCGCAAACGGGAGTCCGGCTCATCCATCCCAAGGATTGTATCAAACTCCATATCCCTTGCCGCTATCAGCAGACAATCATCAAAATCTGTACTATAAAATTCTGTTACATTCTTATTTACAATCATATCAATATCTAAGTACAGAATCCTGTCAATACTTTTACCCAACAGCTCCGGCAGCATCAGCCTATAGTACATTTCAGTGCTCCATAAATGATTATATGGCAGCCCGGCAGTTTTTATCGGGTCAATCCTCAGAAAAATCATCTGATTATCTTCCCTGCCCCGCAGCAGTGCATCCCTTAAAAAACAACAATCCTCTTCATTAAGTACACTGTGAAGTACATATACACACAGCTGCCCAGAGGCATGATTTTTAGCCAGAGAACGCAGCATGACATACGCAGGATATAATACGGCCCGATTCAATGCAATAGCAATGTTGATCTTATTCATTATTGTTCTCTCTTTCTAGTGCTCCATTCAGCTGTGATAAACTCTGATTTCCGGCCGGATGGAGCTCTGGATCAGTCTTTACTTCATTCCTTTATTAACAAACATTATACTCGCGAGCAATACAGCCTTCCATATTTCCTGAAACAGCAGCACTCGTGAATCAGGTTAATTTGCAGAGCTTCATGATCGCTCATACTCCTCAATAGGTTACCAGAATTTATTTTTAATTTCAAGACAGGCAGCTAAATTCCTACATCTCAACGTTACAGTTCAGCCTTCGGCTTCACTGTAACGGAATCCGGCTCATTGAAAGTTCGCCTTTGGCGAAGAGCCGGATTCCCTCTTGGCATAATTTACATGTTCTTACGTACTTTGCAGTAAATGCAAAGTACTGGGCTGAACTGTTACATCTCAACATCATTCCTCAAAGAATCTGTCAAGCTGCTCTGCAGCAATTTTTTTGCCCCAAGGCCATATGCCAGCGCTACAAATCCAAAGACAGCCAGAATAAAGAAAACAATCGGCCAAACCGGCATCTCTTTCAAAAAGAGCATAGGTTCTAAATAACTCATTTTAATAAAAGCAGCTGCTGCCGCTGCTGTAAACAACATCGCAATCAATACCGGACGTCCCGCAATCACAAGCGCTTCTATACAAAATATTTTTTTCATCCCTCCCGGGGGCAGACCGATTGACATATACCGGGCGAATTCCCGTCTTCGCTGACGCACAAATCCAAATGTAATTGAAAATACATTCCCAATCCCGATCAGCGCAAGCAGCATACAGAAGATGCTGAGTATTGCTTTCATACCATTCATCATATTGTCATTATCCAGTTTATCCTGAATGCGATTTTCCACTTCGATCTCATATGTCTGCCCCAGAATTCTTGAAATCTCATCCTCGATTTCATTCAGTTCTGATAACTCATCACGATCTTTTGCCAAAATACGGATATAAGTATCCTCTTCCATTCCTCCAATCTTCCCTTTGATTCCTTTCCAACAGGATACAGGAATAAAATGCACCAGTTCATAAAAGTCCAGTGTTCCGTACTCTTCCCGCAGATTAGGAACCTCCTGCGTATAACCGAGCACAGGAATCTCTTCGATCAACCCCTCCTGTTTCGCACGATCTGTCCTTCCGTCCTCCCATTCCTGTCCCACGCTTCTTAGGATCGTAGTTTTCTTTTCTCCAGTTAAATAAGCAAGGCTCCGCCGCCTGCGAAAATTTGAATCCGTACCATCCAGAGTCTTATTTCGAATCACCGCACCATCCAGCCGCCGCAGTGCTCCAATCTGCCCGCAGTAATCCAAAAATCCATCATCATCCATAATAACCACAGGCGCATTTACCAGCCACTCATTCCCCACAGCCGATACATACTCATCCGGCGCATTCTCAAAGCCCCCGATTTCCATCATTTCTTCACTAATCTCATCTAGTGCCACCATCCGTTTTGCATCAGCCTTTTGATACATCACGCAGCTTTGTACATCTGGAATGCCCTGCAATGCATCGGTTTCTTTCACAGCATCAATCGGAGTATCTTTCACTGTCACCATAACATCCCATGCATCCTGATACTTTTCAAAATATGTCTCTCTCTGGCTGATAATCGTAATCGTGATAAAACACATCATAGATGAAAATGCTAAAAAAGAAAATGTAAGAGATACGGCCGTCGTACGCATAGCTTTTTTCTGAGCCTTCAGCGCGTTTCCCGCAATTTCTCCTTCTATTCCAAACAAAAACGATAAGATACGGGAACTTTTTTTCTTTTTCAGCTGCATCTCTCCGGTATTTTTTAAAGCCTGAAGCGGTGTCAATTTACTCAGCTTTCTTGTAGGAATCCATGCAGAAACCAAAATCGTCAGCACCGCCGTGAAAATGGACAGAAGCAGAATCAGTGGATGATACTCAAAAGGCATCACCAACCGCCGTTTCACATCCGCTAACAGTAGATTGATCCCCCAGGCAATCCCCATACACATGAAGATGCCGGACAGGCTTCCTGCCGCAATCGGAAATGTACACAGCGCAAAAGCCTCCTGCAGAAGACATGCCCGAATCTGCCCTGGAGCAGCGCCGATACTAGAAAAAATCCCAAACTGGCGGATCCTGGCATTCATAGTAACCGCAAAAGCATTGTGAATAACCAGAACCAGAGATATGCAAGCCAGCAGCACGATAATCACAAAAAACGGAAATACCCATCGCAGTGCCGTATCAGACGAATCACGAATCAGATACATATTCAAAAGAGAATAGTGATATGAGATGGACTCTGCACTGACTCCTGCCTTCTCGGCGATCTTTGGCATATCCTTAAATATACTCCTCATATTCTTAAAACAGACATCCGCCACAATCTCCTTATCCGCGGATAATTCTTCCTTGATAAGTTCTCCTTCTGCGGATTCTTTTCCTATATTGTCAAATTTTTGAACAGCATTTTCCTTAGATAGTTCTTCATTGACAGATACCTTTTCCACATTGGCAAAGTTTCGAATTGTATCCAGATCAGATTTATTGTCAACAATGATACGCCCCTGCCAGTCCCCTTCTTCCACCTTGAGCCGATGAATCTCATACGTCCACAAATTATAAAACATGCTGCACAATAAAGACAAAAGCAGTGCAGCTATAAAAGCCGCTGCCATCACAGACCTGCTGGACGCACGGTTATTCTTGATATATCCTGACAAATAATCTTTCCACATATTGTTACCTCCGCTTCTCATCACGAATAATGCGTCCATCCTCGATCGTTATGACGCGTTCTGCTTCCAACGCGATTTTTTCGTCATGTGTAATCAGTACAACCGTCTGCTCCAGATTTCTGCTAGACAGCTTCATCATATCAATAATCTCTCTGGAATTTTTCTGATCCAGATTTCCAGTCGGCTCATCTGCCAGCAGGAGGGCAGGCCGATAAATCAAAGACCGGGCAATCGCTGCTCTCTGCTGCTGTCCCCCGGATAATTGATTTGGCAGTGCTTCCAGCTTATCAGCAATTCCCAGGGTATTTACGATCTGATCAAAAAATTCCTGATTAGGCTTCTTTTTATCCAGCAATAGCGGCATAAGTATATTTTTTCGAATGGTCAATGTCGGTATCAGATTGTAAAACTGGTAAACCAGCCCCACTTTTCTGCGCCTGAAAACCGCTGACTCTGTCTGATTCAATTTAGAAATATCCATTCCCCCGATCACAACTTTTCCTTCTGTAGGCTTTTCCACGCTGCCAAGTATATGCAGCAGGGTAGATTTTCCAGAACCTGATGCTCCTATGATTACAACGAACTCCCCCTTTTCAATCGATAAATCAATCTTGTCCAAAGCAACAACCTGATGATTATCAGCAGGTATTCTCAAAGGGCGCTTTTTATTTAAGCTGCCGCACACTGAATCACTATTATATACCTTTCTGACTCCTTCACATCTTAAAATCTCCACGTTCTATACTCCTTCCTCCAATAGAATTGTAATGCTAAGGTTCAACCTCTCTTCTATTATATCAGAGTAAAGTGACAGCTCAGTGACTGAAAAAATAATAATCCGCAATAAAAATCCTGCGTAAATTGATATAGTTATTTACAGTTTCTTATCGTTTCAGATAAAGCTATCTTCATATTTCGGATTTTACATCTTTTCAGCTGTCTTATAAAAATGTATTTCATAACAGGCTCCTCCGTCTGCAAGATTATATGCCGTAATCGTACCATTTTGGCATTCAATAATCTCCTTAGATAGCGCCAGTCCAATACCGATTCCACCGTTCTTGTTATTCGTTCCCCGATAAAACCTTTCAAAAAGATGAGGAATATCTTCTTTTTGGAATCCATATCCAGTATCCCAGATTAGTATCTTAGTATAAAGAAGGTTCTGTTCATATGAGCAATAGACGGTTCCACCCCGTGGAGAATGTTCCATGCAGTTTTTGAAAAGATTCATAACAGCTTCCATTGTCCAGTCCAGATCTGCATAAATGACTGCTTCTGCTCTTTCCATCCTGCCGGTGGCATCACCAGATTCCAATATATCCATAGCTCTATTTGATTCTGCCGATTCCGGTATGCTTATAAACACACCCGCTTCCTCACACAGCGTCTGCAGATTATCAGCAGCCAGCATAAGAACAGTAAAGACATCTACCTCTTTTCTTTCCATTGGCAATGTCCCGGCATCAATACGCGACAGCAGAAGCAGAGCCTCTTCTAAATGTGCCAGCCGCTGCAGCTGCTGCTCTATCTGATTTATCTGTCCTGTCTGTCCTGTCTGTTCTGCCTGTTCTATTTGTTCTGTCTGTTCTGTCTTTTCTATTTGTCCTGTCTGTTCTGTCTGCTTCAAATGCATCCTCGAAGAACTCTCTTTCATGATCTGTGCGATTAAAGACATCGCAGTAATCGGTGTTTTCATTTGATGTGCGATATTATTAAGATTTTCCGCAAAATTATTTTTAGCCCGAAGCGCTTCGTCCCTCGTCTGGTACAGCTGTGTGACTGTCTTATAAATCTCATCCTGCAGTCTGGAAAAATCATCATCGTAATTCCAAAAAAGTTCTCCACTGCATCCTGTGTTTATTTTCTCCAGATAATCAGTCAGCTGTTTGATACGGGCTGCGTTCTTTTTATGCATCAGCAGAAATGTAACTATAAAAAGCACCCCGCCTGTCAAACATCCCGCCGCTACAGCCAGCCTGGTATATGTTTCCACCGGCTGAAAAAAATAAGCTGGTTGATAGCCATATGTTAATAGAATATTTTCATCCCGCGAAATTTCCCGCTTTGTCTTATATTCTTTTATTGATGCAAGAACCGTACTCTCTGCTTGCGGCAGGTCATCAACAATCTTCCGGCTGATCTCTCCAAGCACCTGAATATGAACGAGGCAATAATAATGATTCAAAAAAAATGCAGTAACAGAAGCTGTCAAAAGGCTGACTGATAAAACAGCTCCGATTATAACTGCTATAAAAGCCCCATTGCGAGAGCACGATATCCATATGCGCTTTTTACTTTCATTCTTAGCTGCGTGCAGATCACGCATATAGGCTGCTATATTTTTTCTTATGTTCATAACCCATCCCTCTCATTGCATTCAGTCAGCCCGAAATCCTCCATGCGATAGCCTACACTCCTGACGGTTTTCAGGCAGTCCGGCCGATGCAGCTTCTCTCTTAGACGCTTCATAGTAACAGTAAGAGTATTATCATTGACATAATTCCCATTACTGTCCCAGACCTCTTCCAGTATCTTTTGCCTGGTGACAGTCTTCCCTTTATTCTGCATAAGATACAATAATAATTGATACTCTGACGGCGTCAGGCTGATTTCCTCAGTCTTACAGCGAACTGTCATTTTTTCCTGATCTAAAGATATGGACTGGCAGGACAAATAATTCTTTGACACATCCCCTGTCCTTCGCAGCAAAGCGCGGATCCGCGAAAGAAGAACATCCAGCTCAAAAGGCTTCACCACATAATCGTCCGCACCATTATCAAAGCCAGCGACAATATCCCGCGAATCTCCACGAACAGTCAAAAAGATAATCGGCATCTCCTTCCAATTTGAACGAACCCACTGACAGAACAAATTACCAGATCCATCAGGCATATTCCAGTCCGCCAGCACTAGTGTCGGACGGCTCTTTACCAATGCCTGCTTCGCTCTTGTTATTGTTGAAAAAACTGTAACTTTATATCCATGCTTTCCTAGAAATTCTTTTACGATCCGGGAAATATTATCATCATCTTCAATATAATAAATGTCTATCATTTATCTTATCCCCTCAGTCTGCTTCATCTGAATAGAATTATTTATTTGTATATTAGCTCTGTTTTATAAATATTACAAGATGCTAAAGCTGTACGCCAAAGAATGCGGCTTGCTAAGCATCCGGTTCTTCGCCAAAGGCGAACTTCCAATGAGCCGGATTCCGTTACAGCGAAGCCAAAAGCTGAACTTTAACAAACTATAACAAAAAATTTAATATTCCTATTGACATTATTTGATATAGATGCTATACTGGGAAAGTCGTCAGAGATAAATGCGGAAGTGTCGGAACTGGCAGACGAGCAAGACTAAGGATCTTGTGAGCAATGCGCTCGTGTGGGTTCAAGTCCCATCTTCCGCATTTGTTTTAATTAGCTGGAAGCTTTGATAATTCAAGGTTTCCGGCTTTTTTTCTGTCTGAAAAGCTGATAATATTCTGGTCACTTTGGTCACTTTTGGCGGTTCCCTTATCTCCTAATGCTTCCAATACTTTATTCTCTGTTTCCTCGTTATCCTCGATATTATAAATATAATGTTTTAACGTAGTAGATTCATCAGCGTGCCCCAGCATATCTTTTACGATACTAAGATTAACGCCATTGTGCAGCAATGTTGATGCATAAGTTTTTCTAATTTTATGCATTGTCTTTACTGGAATGCCTATATATTCACATCCCCTTTTCATTTGTGCATCTACCGCATCCGGTGACAAGCAGCATCCATCTTTTACAAATAGAAAATCTTTATAATGAAATCCATACTCTTTATTTATTGCCTCTATCCTATCTATAATTCTTTTGGCTTTTACTGTCAACGGCAACCACCTGTCCCCATCTTCTGATTTTGTATAATCAACAACTCGAAATCCTGTACTCTTAATACGATTCAAATTGCTTGTATCAAATTCTTCTACAAGCTGCCTGTGTATATGTATCCTGTTACCAATAATATCCGATTTACTGATTGCTAAGATCTCACCTTTCCTTGTACCAAGTTCAAAATCAAGAAGAACTGCTAATGGCGCTGTATTGGATGGGTTATTATTCAACCTTCTCTCCATCTCGTTAACCAACAATGCTTTTTCATCTGACTGAAACACTTCCTTAACACTAGGCCTTTTACTGCTACTGGCAAATTTCTTCTTATTCACCTTTATTCGATAAGGATTCTTTTCAATATATTCCGCATCTACTGCATATTCCAATGTCTGCTTCAGTATCCCGCACATATTATAAAACGCTTTCTTCTTTAATTTGTGCTCTTCTAATACTGAATTAAAAAAGTCATCTATATTGATTTTGGTCAGACTATGTGCTGACATTGAAATAAATTCATTCTTAGTCTTATAGAATCTATTCCAATCTGCCATCATACGCTTAACCGTGCCGCTGTTTACTTCTTTTGATTTATGCTGCATAAATTCATAAAACAGTTTTTCAATAGTCATTTCATTGTTCTGATCTGATTTTTCATCATCACTTTCCAATGACAAATAGTAATCGCAAACTGCTTTTTCTATATCGTTTTTCTTCTTTCTTTTAACCTTCCTTCTATTGTCTGCTTTTGAGTCATCCGGCAGATAAGTATACCAGACGTCTTCTTTTTCGCTGTGCCATATTGAATACTGGTGATTTTTTAGTATTTCTGCTCTTTTTTTCATCTCTAACTGCTCTTGCACATATGTTAAGTCAATAATACCGTTTTCTGCTATGTATTTCAATAATTCCAGATTATTATTTTCTATAATATTTAATTCCTCCATTCAAAAAACAATAATTTATAATAATAGTCTCAATCTATATTCACATATTCCCTTATATAAGGCACTGCCATCCTAAACAGTGCCTTTATAATTATTTCATCATCCGCTATTACCCAATACCTTCACTAACTATTTCCCCTATTTACTTTTCAATTTTTCTAATTCTTTCCTATACAAATCTCCAATTCCATCAAAAGCCTTTAATTCAGCCCGATATCTTTTCTTTATCTTTTCAACAGATTCAATCAGTTCTTTATATTTTTCACGATATTTTTCAATATCATCCATTCCTTCCCTTAACCTTCTATTTTCATCTTCCAGTTTACGGTTAGTCTTTTTTAATCTTTCAATCTCGCCATACAGCAGGTTTCTCTCTGCTTTATTCTTATTAAACATTCCAATTCCTCCAATTTTTCTGCATTAAAAAAGAGCAGCCCAGAGACTGCCCTTGTGTGGATTACTGTGAACTACCTATTGT
>CANDMV010000168.1 GCA_947385875.1 uncultured Eubacterium sp.
GATTTGTCCGGCTTGCGTAGAAAAGCTGGAAGAAAAATTTAAAGAAGTAAAGGATTATATCCGCGAGAATCCGCATGCATCTATTCAGAATGTATCTGAGGCAACTGAAGTATCTGTAAAGCAGTTAAAGAACTGGGTGCGTGAAGAGCGTCTGAAATTTTCTGACGATTCGCCTGTAGGAATTGAATGTATGAACTGCGGGGCTATGATTAAATTTGGTAAATACTGCGAGTCCTGCAAGAGTAAGATGATTAATAACTTAAGTCATGCGGTAGAGCGCGAATCAGTAAAGGAAGCAGCGCCTAAAAAATCAGATAAAGACAGGATGAGGTTTTTAGACAGCTGACGGGAAGCGTGTAATGTAACGAAAGAGGATGCGGAAGCATTCTCTTTTTTATCGTTAAGGAACTGTTCCTCAACAGTTTTTAAGTTCAGCCTATTTGAAGATTTATATTAAGACCAAGGTATATTGTGGATGGGCGGACAAAATTTCACTGAATGTTTCATTTCTTTATTAAAATTTTAAATTATCATTTCACAAAAAACTTTTCATATACAAATGGCTATGTTATAATAAAAATAATATTGTGGTAAAACAGGCATATTTTGTGGTGCTGTTACAGGCGGGGCTATGACAGTAAAACTGCTTGTACAATCGCTCAATCTGCGGACTGCTTTCACTTATAGAAAAGTTTGTCTTTCTATACAGCTTAAAAATCGGAGGTATTATGACAGGTTATGATAGATCAGGAACGAGTTCGTGAGATGACGAAGCTTGCTGCGTATGAGCAGCGCGAGGGTAAGCGCTGCCAGCAGATCATTCGTTATTTTCGCAGTGATTTTGTCGTACGGCAGTTATTGAAAGGGGTTATCTATGGCACGATTGCTTTTGGCATCATTCTTCTGATGTGGGGCGTGTGCCATATGGAAGAGCTGATTCAAAATCTTGACAGTATCGATCTAATACAGCTGGGAACATCGATATTGATCAGATACTTAATTTTTCTGGCTGTTTATCTGGCTGCGGTGGATCTGTATGCCAATAGATACTATGCAGAGGGAAAGAGAAGGTCAAAGCGGTATTACCGTCATCTAAAGCGTCTTGGACGCATATATGAAGATCAGGAAGGACGTACAACGCCGACACAGCGTTAGCGCTGGGAAGAATGTCATATTATATGAATATCTGCGCAGCGTTAGTACTAGGAGGAAAGCATGACAATTTTATTGGAATTCAAAGAAAAGCTCCGCAGCTTTTATGGGAAATATGAAATTTATCTGCTGCCCGTAATAAAATTTTTACTTGCATTGGGAGTCTTTTGGATGATCCGCCAAAAAATCGGATATATGGAGCGTCTGAACAGTCTGTCACTGCTATTGATCGTAGCGCTGGCATGTTCTGTTCTGCCTATGGCAGTTATGCTGTTGGCAGCAGGCGCGCTTATAACGCTGCACTGCTATGCCTTATCGATGCAGGCAGGTGTTATCATGTTTGTGCTGTTTGTCATTATGTATCTGCTATACTTTCGGTTTGCATCAGGCTATGGATATAATGCCCTTTTGGCGCCGATTGCCTGCGCGCTTGGCTTTCCATATGTGATGCCGGTTGCAAACGGATTATTGCAGCATCCGGCATCTGTGATACCAACAATCTGTGGAGTCATTACGTATTATTTTTTGAACGGGATTATGGCGAGCGAAACAAGCCTTAGTATTGCAGACGATGAAGAAGGGATGATCGGCAGGTTTCAGGAGATCATTAAGCAGTTTGTGGGAAACCGTGAGATGTATCTGGCGGTTGCGCTGTTTGCCGCAGTGACAGTCACAGTCTATGTAATCCGCCGTCTTTCGGTAGATTATGCATGGACCATTGCTATTGTAATAGGGATGCTGATTCAGTTTTTAGGATTTTTTATAGGATATATGGAGATTGGGTTAAGCAGCAGGACATCTGCACTTGTGATCGGCTCATTGATTAGTCTGGCGCTGCTTTTCATCCTGCAGTTCTTTTTCTTTAATCTGGACTATACGCGAACGGAACGCGTTCAGTTTGAAGATGATGAATATTATTATTACGTAAAAGCAGTGCCGAAGAGCTATGTGGCAACCAGAGAGAAAAAGGTGAAAAAGATCAGCAGCCGAAAGAAGAGAGAATCGAGGGATACGGTTACCCGCAAGGAGCTGATGGAAGATATGGAAATTTACATGGATGAAGAAGATCGTTAGGAAGGATGTGAAAATGTGCAGACAATTATCAGTACAATACAAGGGTTTGCGGAAAAGTATATGTACTGGACGATTAATCCGCAGAAGGTGACGGCTACTGATGTAGTCGAGATATTGATTATCACAGTTTTGTTTTACCATGTACTTGTGTGGATTAAGGACACGCGTGCATGGATGCTGTTTAAGGGAATTATCGTAATACTGGTTTTTATATTGGTTGCAGCGGTATTCCAGATGAATACGATTTTGTGGCTGGCGAGCAAGACGGTAAATGTAGCAGTAATCGCACTGGCGGTAATCTTTCAGCCGGAGCTTAGAAAGGCGCTGGATCAGCTGGGCAGAAAAAAATTTGTGAGTGCACTGTTTGAATTTGGCTTACAGCAGGATACAGGCAGATTTAGTGATAAAACGATTAATGAATTGGTAAAGGCTTCGTTTGAAATGGGAAAGGTTAAGACGGGGGCGCTGATTGTAGTAGAGCAGGATATTATGCTGACTGAATATGAGCGTACCGGCATTGATCTGGATTCTATACTTACCAGCCAGCTTTTGATTAACATTTTTGAAAAGAATACTCCGCTTCACGATGGTGCAATCATTGTAAGGGGAGACAGGGTTGTGTCAGCGACCTGCTATCTGCCTCTTTCAGACAGTATGTCTATCAGTAAGGAGCTTGGAACAAGGCACCGTGCGGCAATCGGAATCAGTGAAGTCAGTGATTCTCTTACGATTATCGTATCAGAGGAGACTGGGGCAGTATCTGTGGCAAAAGGCGGAAAAATCTATCGCGAGCTGACGCAGGATGGGCTGAGGGAGCAGCTCAAAATCATACAGAATGCAGAGGAAAAGGAGACATCTCGTCTGCATTCGCTGCAAAGGAGGCTTAGAGATGTTAAGAAACGTCATAAAAGCGCTAACTAAGAATCTGGGCCTGAAGCTGCTCGCACTCCTGTTTGCGGTTACTATGTGGATGGCAGTCGTTAGTATGGATGATCCTCCTATTAATAAGCGGTTTACGATAGCGGTTACTGTTGAAAATGAAGATGCGATTAAGGCGATGAACAAGTATTATGAGATTGAAGGAGACTCCTCAAATGTGACTTTTAATGTCATGGGAAAACGGAGTGTGATGAATGAAATCGGCGGTTCTGATTTTAAGGCAGTTGCGGATTTGAGTCAGCTGATTCAACGGGAGGATGAAAACGTAGTGCCGATTGAGATCACTGCGCTTCGTCATTCCAACGAGCTTACGATTTCAAAACGTACCAGAGAGCTGAAAATTATTCTGGAGGATCTGATGACCCAGCGTTTTGTTATTCAGCCGGTTGCACAGGGAAATCCGGCGGAGGGATACGCGCTTGGTGAAATGACAGTCGCGCCTAACCGCGTGACGATATCCGGGCCGAAGGCAGTAGTATCGCAGGTTGATTCTGTAAAAGCGCCTATCGATATTTTGGATATGAGCACAGACATAACAGATAGTGTCGTGCCGCTGCTATTGGATGAAAATGGAGATACGGTAGATACAACAAGGCTGTCATGCAGTGTAGATATTGTGACGGTGAGAGTAGACATCGTATCAGAGAAATCTGTACCGATCAAAGTAAATTACAATGGTGAGCCAAAGGACGGATTTGAGGTGATTTCCGCGAAGGCGGAACCGGCAGAGGTTACGATTAAAGGCGATTCTGAGATTTTAAATATGATTAGTTCGATTGTGATACCTGAAAGTGATATCAGTGTGGAGGGCGCCGATGAAGAGTTCGAGCAGAGGGTAGATATTAACCGGTATCTGCCGGAGGGCGTATCGCTGAGCAACTCTGCGCAGGCGACGATTACAGTGAAGGTAGATATTGAAGAGCTGGAGCGCAGGGTTATCCATGTGCCGTCCAGAAATATCGCTGTGGATGGACTGCCGGAAGGATATCAGATTGAGTTCAACGATCAGACTGTAGATATAGAGGTCTATGGACTGGCAGCGGACCTGAACCGGTTGTCTGCAAATGCGCTGCGTCCAGTGCTGGATGTCAGCAATGTCGGGCCGGGAAGGCATGTCGGACAGCTGCAGCTGACTGTTGACAGTGAATATATCATAGGTGATACGTCGGTATCCTTTACGATTTTTTCTGAAAATGCAGATGGCGATGATGAGGAAGGAGAGGATAATACAGATCATCCAGATCAGACAGAACCGGATGAAGATACCAACGCTGATACTGATACGGATAAAGAGACTGATACAAATGCGGATGATAATACTGAGGCTGACGATCACAGGGCAGTTACAGGAATAGATGATATATCAGATCGGGAGGAAGAATAGAAATGGGCAGAATGTTTGGAACAGACGGCGTCAGAGGAGTAGCAGGCGCAGAACTTACGATTGAACTGGCAACACAGCTGGGGCAGGCGGGAGCATATGTATTGACGAGAGAAAAGGAACATCAGCCGACGCTTATCGTGGGGTGTGATACACGTATATCTGGCGGAATGCTTGCCAGTGCATTAATGGCGGGAATCTGTTCGGTGGGAGCAAATGCGATTTATGTAGGCGTGCTTCCGACACCGGCAGTTGCCTACCTGACAAAAAGGCATAAAGTGGATGCGGGGGTTGTGATTTCTGCATCCCACAATCCGATGGAATTTAATGGGATTAAGTTTTTTAACGGAGACGGCTACAAGCTCTCTGATGAGCTGGAGGATGAAATCGAAGCACTGATTAAAAACCATATGAAGGATGTGGCGCTTCCGGTCGGTTCCGGCGTAGGAAGGATTGACTATCGGTTTGACATACGCGATGAATATGTAGAGTTTGTCAAAAAATGTGTGCCGGTAGATCTGCATGGATTAAAAATCGTGGCAGACTGTGCCGAAGGAGCTGCATATTATACCTCTGTAAAGGCGCTGCGTGAGCTGGGGGCGGAGCTGATCCCGATTCATATTCATCCTGATGGTACAAATATCAATGCAAACTGCGGCTCTACGCATATGGATGAGTTAAAAGCAAGAGTCGTGTATGAAAAGGCTGACATCGGCCTTGCGTTTGACGGAGATGCGGATCGTCTGCTGACTGTGGATGAAAAGGGCAGAATCGTAGATGGCGACCAGCTTATGGCAATCTGTGGAAATTATATGAAGCAGAAAGGTACATTGAAGAAAAATACCATTGTGGTCACAGTAATGTCAAATTTAGGATTTACAATTATGGGCAGGGAGAATGACATCCATATCGAGAAGACAAAAGTAGGCGACCGTTATGTGTTAGAGAATATGCTGGAGAATGGATATAATATCGGAGGAGAGCAGTCTGGGCATATTATTTTTCTGGATGATAATACAACAGGCGACGGCCTTCTGAGTGCTCTCCATGTGCTTCAGGTAATGGTTGATACAAAAAAGACATTGTCAGAGCTGGCAGCTGTCATGGAGATTTATCCACAGGCGCTGGTCAATGCGAAGGTGCCGAATCATAAAAAAGAGCACTATAAGGAATACGCTGAGATTGCGGAAGCAATCGAGCAGCTGGAGCAGAAATTCCACGGGGAGGGCAGGGTACTGATTCGTCCATCTGGGACAGAGCCTCTGGTGCGTGTTATGATCGAAGGAAAGGATCAGGCGGAGATCGAAAAAGAAGCCGAAAAACTGGCTGAATTAATTACGAAAATTATGTTGTAGGAGTAATAAAGTATGGTAAGTCAAAAAGTAAAGATAAAAAATCCTACCGGACTGCATCTAAGGCCGGCCGGGGTTTTATGTAAAAGCGCGATTGATTATGGCTCAGTCATCACATTTAAATACGGCGGTGAAAATATAGCCAATGCAAAAAGTGTACTGAGTGTGCTGGGCGCCTGCATCAAGAGCGGAGATGAAATCGAACTCATCTGTGAGGGAGAGGATGAAGAAATAGCGTTAAAGGAAATGATAGAGCTGATTGAGTCAGGATTAGGAGAATAATGCAGGAAAAGCAGGAAAGTAATGGCAGGGGCTGACGGTCAGGATTAGGAGAATAATGATGAAAAAGCTGTTGATTACTGGATGCAGCGGACAGTTGGGACGCGCATTGAATAAAGAGTATGAGGGTGAGCAGGTAGAATTAATCAATACGGATGTGCCGGAACTGGATATAACAGATTTGGATGCGGTGATGCATCTGGTCCGGGAGTGCAAGCCGGATGTAATTATGAATTGTGCTGCCATGACGGCAGTGGACTTGTGCGAAAGTGAATATGACAAGGCTTTTCGTATTAATGCGATCGGCCCTAGAAATCTGAGCATTGCGGCACATGAAACAGGCGCGAAGCTGTTTCAAATATCGACAGATTATGTATTTTCCGGCAAGTCTAAAGTACCTTATAAAGAGACAGACCAGCCGGACCCGCAGAGTGTGTATGGCAGTACAAAGCTGGCAGGAGAACAGTTTGTGCGGGACTTTGCCGGACGCTATTTTATCATACGGACTGCGTGGCTGTATGGAGAAGGCAAGAATTTTGTCAAAACAATGCTGCGACTTTCAGAGTCGAATCAAAAGGTGCGTGTGGTAGAAGATCAGTATGGCTCTCCGACCAGTGCAGAGGAGCTGGCAAAGATGATGCATGTTCTGGAGCCGACAGAGAATTATGGATTGTTTCATGGCACTTGTGAGGGATGCTGCAGCTGGGCTGATTTTGCTGTGGAGATCTTCCGTCAGGCGGGCAAAAGCACATTTGTCGAGCATATATCGACCGAAGAATATATGGCGGCAGTGAATACAGGAGTTGTGGCGAATCGGCCGGCATTTTCGGTACTGGATAATCAGATGCTGCGTATGACGACAGATTTTAAAATGGCTGGCTGGGAAGATGCATTGAGTGTGTATATGAAGACCATATTGTAGCTATACTATAAAATAAAAATGCGCAGCTGTACACTGGTGTACTGTCTGCCTGATATTAAGACGAATGAATCACTTAAATATCAAAGTTAGTCCAAATATCAATGAGGCAGTACACGGATTTGAGCTGCGGCAGGAATCTGAGAGGAAATCATGAGAACTTATTTAGTAACAGGCGGAGCAGGATTTATCGGATCGAATTATATTCATTATATGTTTCACAAATATGATAATGAGATTAGAATCATTAATTTAGACGCGCTGACATATGCAGGTAATCTGGAGAATCTGAAAGATCTGGAAGAGAGAGAAAATTACACATTTATCAAAGCAGATATCTGTGATAAAAAAGCGGTTGCGGAGATTTTTGAGCGTAATGAGATAGACCGCGTCGTGCATTTCGCGGCAGAATCTCATGTGGACAGGAGTATCCGAAATCCAGAAGTATTTGTGCAGACAAATGTCATGGGAACCGCGGTGGTGTTAAATTGCGCGAAGGCTGCATGGGAGCTGCCGGACGGAAGCTTTCAGGAGGGAAAGAAATTTCTGCATGTATCTACAGATGAGGTATATGGTTCGTTAGATGAAGAGGGCGGATATTTTTATGAAACGACTCCGTATGATCCGCACAGCCCATACAGCGCCAGCAAGGCAGCCTCGGATTTTTTAGTAAAATCTTATATTGACACTTATCATTTTCCGGCAAATATTACAAACTGCTCTAACAATTATGGGCCGTATCAGTTTCCGGAAAAATTGATTCCGCTTATGATTAACAATGCGCTGCACGGCAGGAAGCTGCCGGTCTACGGGGATGGGAAAAATGTCCGTGACTGGCTGTATGTGGACGACCATGCAAAAGCGATCGATCTGGTGCAGGAGCAGGGCAGACTGGGCGAGACTTATAATATCGGCGGACATAATGAAAAGCAGAATATAGAGATTATAGAGATTATTATTGAATCCCTGTTAGAGATGCTGCCTCAGGATGATGCGCGCAGGAAGCTTGTCAGCAGAGACTTGATTACTTATGTGGAAGACCGTAAGGGGCATGACCGCCGCTATGCGATCGCGCCGGATAAGATCAAGGCAGAAATTGGCTGGGAGCCGGAGACGATGTTTAAAGAAGGCATTAAGAAAACGATTGCCTGGTACTTTGACCACGAAGCTTGGATGGAAAATGTTACCAGCGGAGATTACCAGAAATATTATGATGAAATGTATAAAGGAAATTAAAGTTTGTCTATGAGCGGAAGATTTGTAATACATGAGGAACATTTTCATATTTCAGATAATAGCCGGTATGTGCTGATCGGATGGTTTGATTCAGGGGCTGATGATGATCTGTGTAGAGATTTAAATGATAGGAAATTGGGCAGCAGAGAGTCTGACGTTAGAGAGTCTGACAAGGATTTGAACGAGAAAGAATCTGGCATTAGAAAGTCCGACAGCGAATCGAGTGAGAAAAAATCTGGTATTAGTGAGATATATAAGAATTTGAATGATGAGGAGTCTGGCGTTAGAGAGAGAGAGAATGGTTTGTTTGAAGCATATCTGGATCGCAGAAGGCTGGGGATTCGGGTGACTTGTATTGAGGATGATTCTGTGCCGGGGAAATATGCGAAATATGACTTGAAAGTGTCGAAAGAGTATGTCATCCAGATCAAGCTGCCGAAAGACCTGACCAGATTTCACAGGTTGATTGTAAAGCTTTCTGACGGCAGACAGATTTATGAACGCAGTGCCGCACAGCTGCGAAAGATGCAGCCTCAGATGAGCTATCATATTACAAATATTCAGTCTACGGGCGCAAGCTGTGTTCTGAGTGGGTGGGCGGCTTCTAAAAAGCCGATCAAAATCAGGGTTCTTGACAATACCAAGGTACCCGTGAAATGTGAGATCAGTCATTTCCCAAAGCCTGATATTGCTTTGGAATTTCGGGAGACAGACCAGCTGTATGACAGCGGGTTCAGCGTAACTGTGCCGATCAATGGCAGGAAAAAGATGATCCTGCAGTTGTCTGACGGAGAGCGGTCAGCCACAAGGGTATTTCGAGCGGTAGATAAAAACCGCGTGATGTTTTATTTAAAAAAGGCACATTATTATATGAAGCGCAACGGCATGAAAAAGGCTTGTAAACGTGCAGTCAATGAATTGTATGAGCTGGTCGGAGACACTGGCAATTATTCAAGGTGGCGGAAGAAGAATGTGCCGACAGAGCGTGAGCTGGCACGGCAGAAGTTAGAATCTAAAGATGCACGGAGAGCGGGGGTTTATCCGCTGTTCTATGTCATAACGCCGTATCAGGATCTTCATCATTTTACAGGGGCTGCAAGTTCTCTGAAAAACCAGACTTATGGGAACTGGAGATGGGTGATTGCATGTACGCAGACGGAAAAAGATAAATTGATCGAGCGTCTGCATGGCTATCTATCATTCAAGCGAATCGTATTTCTGCAGGTAGATGCGCAGGAGAGCGAACAACAGAAAATAGCGCGGGCAGTTGACTGGACGGCACAGCGCGGACAGAAAAATACTTGGGCGGCATTCTTAGGAGCGAGTGATACATTAGAGCCGGATGCGTTATACAGCTGTATGAGGCTGTTTGAACAGGATCCAGACATGGATCTGTGTTATACGGATGAGGACAGGCTGTCCGAGGATGGAAAGCTTTATACTGATCCTGTATTTAAATCAGATTTTAATATTGATATGCTGCGTGCGATGAATTATTTCGGTCATATGGTGCTGATACGTACAGACCTTATGAAGAAAGTTGGTGCATGGTCTCCGTCATTTGGGACGAATGCATCGTATGATTACAATCTGCGTGCAGCAGAGGCTGCCGCATCGATCGGTCATCTGCCGCGGGTTGTCTACCATTCAAGAGAACTGGGAAAACAGGTACATCAGCCATGTGAAAATATATTAAATGCACATTACAAAAGACAGGGAATACCGGCAGAAGCCAGTTCTTCACAGGTGCCTGGTATTTATCATACGACATATCAATGGGAAGAGACGCCTTTGGTGTCTATCAATATCCCAAATAAGGATCATATGGATGATCTGGATACATGCGTGCAGTCTGTTTTGAAAATGTGCACATATCCTAATTATGAAATCGTAATTATAGAAAATAACAGTACTGAGGATAGTACGTTTGCATATTATAAAAAATTGCAGGAGCAGGATCAAAGAGTTCGTGTCGTATACTGGAAAGAAGAGTTTAATTATGCGAAAATCGCAAATTTTGGAGCGGCTCAGTCAAAAGGTTCTTATCTGCTGCTGATGAATAATGATACAGAAGTGATGACACCGGAGTTCATGGAAGAGATGCTCGGCTATTGTATGCGGGAGGATGTGGGGATCTGCGGTGCGAGATTATTTTATTTCGACGATACGATACAGCACGCAGGAGTCATTGTAGGACTGGGAGGAATCTGAGATCGGAAGAGCGTCGTGTAGGGAAAGAGTGTGTGAATATGTGTA
>CANDMV010000169.1 GCA_947385875.1 uncultured Eubacterium sp.
ATGTGCTAATACACTATACCCCTATCTGCTGATTTTGTCAAGCTGTTTTTCTAACAGAGTCCAACTCATTGTTACAGCAGCTCAGTACTTTGCATTAACTGCAAAGTACGTACCCAACACACACTTAGCACCCTCAAAGGTGAACTTTCAATGAGCTGGGTTCCATTACAGTGAAACCACAGGCTGAGCTGTAACAGCCCATTAATTTTTTTGCCGATCTATACAACTGCTATCTCATTCAAAGCTGCATTGGCCGATTTCAAATTTAGTATATATTAATTAAAATCTATAGTTGCTGAATTTTCCTCTCCAAATATAAAAGTTTTTCCTACTTAAACCTTACAAAAATCATACTTTATCCTTTCCTCAATTTTATACAAATAAGAACCACGACGTTCGCATACAAGCTTGTCTTTCTTCTGTTATAAGCACTACAATGTCTGCCGAAAGATGGCTCATATTTCTCTTTTACTGCAAAAAAATAGAGCATACAGATACATTCTCTGTCTGCTCTAAGACTATTATGATTTTTATACTGCTGCATTTACGAACAATAAACATGTACTATCAAAAAAATGCTCTCGTGCATGGACAATTAACTCTAATGTCTCATGGTCTGCTGTTTCTACAAAATCTTCTTCCTCATAATTCATAAATTCCTCCTTTATTACCGCCTCAAAACAGCTGTTCCTTCTGCTTTCACTATCATTTCAGCGTCTCATCCTGAAGCCTGTCAAGCTCTGCCATGCATTCATCCACAGAAGCTCCGTTTAAAAGCTCACGCACAATCAGGCAGATATTGCCCCACTGCTCCATCTTCATGCCCGCATTGCTGGCAAGTACATACGTCCCTTCATTTACCAGCTCATTTAGCGGCTTTAATGCCGGGATACAATCTACTTCGACATTTTTCGAAGGAGATATGACCTTATTTGTCTCTGCGTAAACCTGCAGCGCCTCATCGGAAAGCATAACATCTAAAACCTCCATGGTTTTATCTAAATGCTGCGAATTCTGCAGAACCGATATACCCGTCATAGACATCACAGGCATCTGTCCAAGCTCGCTTGGAAAACCGATGACCTGCATATTAAAATCCGGCTTTCCGTAAGCCGTGTCAACATTGGCTGCTCCCCAGTACGCCATCACAATCGGAGTCTTCTGCGCCAGAAAATCCTCTCCCTCCCCCTCAATCGCTTCATACGTATAAGCAGTCTTGGCATCTATATATCCCAGATCGATCAGCTCCTTTAAATATTCAAACCCTTCGCGCATATAATCGCTGTATCTGCGCTTTCCGCTGTTCAGCTCCTCGATCTCTTCAGCTGTGCTGTCTCCATTATAAAGCTCTGCATACGCCTGTGCAAATACAAAAGTCTCTAACCACCACCGATTCGCGCCAATCGGAGTCTGTATTCCATTTTCCTTAAATACTCTGCAGCATTCCTTAAATTCTTCCGGCGTATTCGGCAGCTTTAGATCATATTTATCAAACAGATCCTTATTCACAAACAATCCGTAGACGACCACTTCCTGCGGTATGCCGACCAGCTTTCCGTCTACAGTGTTCGCTGTTTTGACGACTTCCCGCAAGTTTTTTGCGCATTCAAGACCGGACAAGTCCGCCAGCCGGCCTTCTTCTCCCGTCTTCTGCAGGACATCAGGATTCAGCAGATAAAAATCATCCATATCATTCCGTATCCGTTCAAGCGCTACATCATCAAATGATTTCTCTTTATAGTCTACAGCTGTATAAGTATTATACTCTATCGTCACATTCAGCTCTTCCTCTGCCATAATAACCGTTTTATCAAACGCTGTTCTTGCGACATTTTCAGCATCCGGCTTTGATCTCTCTATCGGAGCAAACAGGACAATCGCCTGCCTGCCGCTATCCTGATCTTTTATCAGGTTTCCATCAGCCGTACCCTGCTGACCGCATGAAGCTGCAAAAAGAGCCATTGCACCTGTTATCAGCATCACTGCTGCTTGTATTAATCTTCTTTCCATCTCTTTCCCCTAATTACTACATATTTCATTATTAAAGTATCCCACGCTCAACCATAGATCACCGTAACGATTCAGGCAAGCTGATCTGTTACATTCAAAAATCCATTTAAAATTCTACGTGTCACTCCGATCTATCTTTCGCAAGTTATTTTAAAGTCTGACTGATTGTCTTGTTTAACAGCTCCACATCAATCGGCTTGGCGATATGCGCATCCATTCCTGCGTCCAGAGCATCCTTTACATCCTCCGCAAATGCGTTTGCCGTCATCGCAATGATAGGAATCTGCTGTGCGTCTTCCCGTTCCAATGACCGGATAAGCTTTGTTGCCTCATAACCATTCATGACCGGCATCTGGACATCCATCAGGATTGCGTCATATGTGCCGGGCTGCTTCTGCTGAAAGTACTCTGCTGCGATCTTTCCATTGACTGCGACCTCACAGGATGCTCCTTCTATATGAAGAAGCTCCGCCAGAATCTCCGAATTGATTTCGTTATCCTCTGCCACAAGAAAATGTCTTCCTTCCAAGCAGCCTTCCTGTGTATCTGTCTTGGGCTGTTCGTCATCCTTGCCTTCCAAAAGCTCCATCATTTTTTCCTTAAATGCGGTTATAAAAAATGGTTTTGGGAGAAATCCGTCTATGCCTGCTTCCTCAGCCTCGTCTTTTATATCGTCCCAGTCGTAAGCTGTCAGTATCAGAATTGGAATCTGACAAGATGCGATCGTCCGAAGCTGTCTGGCTGTTTCTATACCGTTCATCCCCGGCATTTTCCAGTCAAGCAGAACTGCCTGATAATCTTCCCCGGCATCACACGCTTCTTTTCTGAAACGCAGAGCTTCGTTCCCATCACATGCAGCATCTGCGCGTATTCCCGCATCCTCCATAAGCAGCTTTACAGACTCACGGACATCTGCTTCATCATCCACGACAAGTATCCGCGAAATGCCTCTTTGCGCCCAAAATGGTTCAGCTGACTGTATATCCGGTATCCGAAGCTCCAGATTCACCACAAACAGGCTTCCTGCGTCCACTTCACTGGTGACATTTATCGTTCCGCCCATCAGCTCAACAATATTTTTTGTAATCGCCATGCCAAGGCCCGTTCCCTGCACCTTATTCGTCGTGCTGTTCTCAGCTCTGGTAAACGCGTCAAAAATCGTCTCCAGGTATTCCGGCGTCATGCCGTATCCATTATCTTCCACTTCAATCCTGATCTGCTCATACTGGCTGGAATGCTGCTTCAGCCCGATCACGCGCAGCCAGATGTTTCCTCCCTCCTGCGTATATTTAGACGCATTTGAAAGAAGATTAATCAGGATCTGATTCAGCCTTGTCTCATCGCCAATCAGCCGTTCATGCCTGATTCCTGTTACTGTAATCTCAAACTTCTGGTTCTTTGCTTTTGCCATAGGACGGATGATTGCATCAATCGAAGAAATCATATTATTTAACGCAAACTCTCCGATTGTAAGTACGACCTTCCCGCTTTCAATCTTAGAAATATCCAATACATCATTAATCAGACTCAGCAGATGCTGTCCAGAAGCTGTAATTTTCTTTGTATATGCCCGCACCTGCTCCGGCCGCTCTGCGTCTTTTTCAAGCAGCGTGGCAAAGCCGAGGATCGCATTCATCGGTGTACGAATATCATGAGACATATTCGAAAGAAACATTGTCTTAGAATGATTTGCAATCTGTGCTGCCTTCAGCGCTTCCTGAAGCTGCTTATTGTATAGCTCTCTCTCAGTTTCCCTGTCTTTTCGGATTTTATTATGCTGATTTTCATAGATAAAATAAAGCAGGCAGCAGGCAAAAAATGCAGAAAGCATAGCAGCCACAACAATAAATATATTATGATTTACCGCGTCTCCTTCCCTTTGTATCGCCTGAATCGGCACATATCCGATCAGATACGCCGACCCTTCGTTGACAGACCACATATAGATCAGAGAGTCTTCGTTTTGTATCTTATGGTAAAACATCACATTTTCACCGTTTTTGATACTTTTAGCAGCATGTTTTTGGAGATCCTCTTCATTGATCTTATTGGCATAATAAAAATCTTTCAAATTGATATGCCCTGCATCGCGTTCCCCAATACCTTTCGGCTTTAAAACCAGTCTCTCGCTGTGCGCATCCATCAGATACAGCTTCGATTCCTTGTTATAAAACCTCCCCGGAAACGCCTTATCAAATGAATCGTAAATATACTCTATATATAGGGCTGCAATTTCTTCTTTATCCCGGATTACCGGACATTTTATCGTATAAGCCCATGTCCCCATATCGTTCACATATGATCTGGATAAAGGCAGTCCGTCTACTGTTTCATTGCCTGAAAAATCCAGACCCTCTTCTGTAAATACTTCCTCTGTATTCGATACTCCCTGCGTCCGGCCGGATAGAATCAATGACATCTTCACCATCTCATGATTTCTGTCATAAGAACGGACGAAATCGCTTGGATCATCTGCTGCTGCGATTTCGCCGGCAATCATCCTCTGGAAATCTGCTTCTTTTTTTAAGAGTGTCTCTATTGTATTGCTAAGCAAATCTAAATTTTCACTCAAATTATCAATAGCTGATTCAGACATCTCTACTGATATTCTTTTTGAAACAAAAAAAACGACTGCTCCTAAAATACAAAAAACCAATAGAAAAGGAACCATCAGCATGTGCCTTCTATTTACTATGCTTCTAACATTCTTTTTCATAAAATAAATACCCGAAATCATTGCTCTTTGTCTACTAATAACGAATTGATTATAACATTACACAAATGCAAAGTCAAAATATATAATATTCGCCTTTGGCGAAATGCCCGATGTCTGACAGGCCACATTCTTTGGCTAGTCAGGGTATGAAAAGCAGCCATCTGTTACCTTGATTCCATACTTTTTTAGGTCTACTTTTCCATTTATCACTTCGATTCCGTCTGCTTTTAACAGATCTGCCTGAACTCCCTCTCCTCCGAATGCGAAAGCGCCTGCCAGCTCCCCTCTGGCATTGACTACGCGATAACAAGGGATGGAAGCCGGGTCTGGATTTTTATGCAGCGCATTTCCTACTGCCCTGGCCATTTTCCGGTCTCCTGCCAGCTCTGCGATCTGGCTGTAGGAAGCGACCCTGCCTTTTGGGATTTTCTTTACAGCTTCATAAATCCTTTTGGCAGGGCTGTCGGTAACAAGATCATAGCTTTCGGCAATCATGCGCTTAATATCCGCGTCTGGAATGGTGCCGTCGAGGATAATCGTATTCCAGTGCTCTTTGTTCTGATGCCACCCGGCAGTGACAGATGCGTAGGCACTGCGCCAGAAATCCCTCCATTCTGGATCTGCCTTAACGTTCAGATTCATGTACCCATTTCTTTCATATGTCCAGAGGAAAGCTTTTTTGCTTCCTTTTACCCTTACCAGCTGCCAGTTGGGGTCATGAAACGGCGATTCCTGATAAGTACCTGCAAAAGACAATCCATAAGCCAATGCTTCTTCTCTTGTTCTCATCTCAAATTCCTCACATGTGATTGATTATTATTAGTGGTGAAGCGGCAGCTCCACCATAAATGTAATACTCTCATCCCTGCTCTCGGCACATATATTCCCGCCATGCAGCTTTACAATTTCCTTTGCAATCGCAAGTCCCAGCCCCGATCCTCCTGTTGCGGAAGCGCGGGAAGAGTCTACGCGGAAAAACTGCTCGAAAATGTGCGCTAGCTTCTCCGGCGGAATCGTCCTGCCATGATTGCGCATACAGATCTGAACCGTCTGCTCTGTCTGTTCCATTCGAAGAGAGATCTCCGTCTCCTGATAACTATAATTAGCTGCATTTCGTATCAAGTTATCAAATACACGCTGCAGCTTATCTGGATCACATGAAATCATAACCCCCTGCGGAATTACCGTATGCCAGTGCAGACTTTTCTCCGCAAGATACGGCTCAAACTCACTGACAATCTGCTCCAGCATAAGGCTTAGATTAATGCTCTCTGTCTCCAGTGTCAGTGTCGTCAGATTAAACCGTGTGATGTCAAAAAACTCGTTAATCAAATCCTCCAGCCGCTGCGCTTTGTCTAGCGCGATTCCCGTATACCGGTCACGCAGCGGCTCTGAAATCTGTGGTTCATCCTTAAGCAGCGACAGATAACCGATTACGCTCGTAAGAGGTGTTTTTAAATCATGTGCCAGGTAAACGATCAGATCATTTTTCCGCTGCTCCGCCTCTTTTGCAAGCATGGCGTTACGAAGCGCCTGCTCACGAATCAGGTTTAATTCATCTTCCACATTCAGCATTGCTCTGGGCAGCCTGATTGGTTCCTCGGACAGCTGCGCCAGCTGCTCAGAAGCCAGAATCACATCATCCAGATAACGTATAGGCTTTACCAGATAATAAAACGTTACTCCGAATACAATCACAATGCTTAATACCCCAAGCACAAGCATCAGGCGTTCTCTGATCCATGACAAAATGGGATAGAGCGGCTCTGTACCATACCATACGCGGGACTGACAATAAAACCACGATAAAAACGCTACTGCAAACAACAGTACGATTAGAATTACGGTTGTGAAAAAATATTGGAGCAGCAGCTGCCAGGCCATTGTACTCTGACGCCTGCGATTCGTTTTCTTCGGCATACTCTGAAACTGCTGGTTTATTTTGTTATTTCGTTTCTTTTCCGATTGTTTTTTGAAATCGGCAGCACTCATTTTATGCTCCTTTTTATATGCAGCCTTATTTGTCATCGTGCTTGTACTGACACTATGACATTTGAACTAACATGTCATCGTGCCAGTACACTTGTCAGACTTCGGCTTCACGATATCAGATGCTCTCCGGCACGCCTCGGACATCCTCAACATCTATTTGCACTACGTCTCTATCGTATATCCTACACCCCAGACAGTTTTAATATATTTAGGCTTCCGCGCAGGCTCATTCATTTTTTCCCGAAGCCTTGCGATATGCGTCATGACTGTATTATTATTATCCAGATACTGCTCGCCCCAGACTGCTTCAAACAGTTCTTCCGAAGATACGACATTGCCCCTGCGCTCACACAGATACCATAAAATACTGAATTCGATCGGCGTCAGCATCAGCTCATGTCCGTTCAGCATACATTTGTGGCTTCCCTTCGCTATATGAAGCCCCCTGATATCAAACTCTTCGCTTTCCGGTGCTTCTGCTGTATTATATTTCGTATATCTGCGCAGCTGTGACTTTACCCTCGCCAGTAATTCCAGCGGCTGAAACGGTTTTGTAATATAATCATCCGCTCCTAACGTAAGGCCCATGATTTTGTCCATATCTTCTACTTTTGCTGTCAGCATAATGATAGGAAACAGATACTTTTCCCGTATTTTCTGGCAGAGCGTAAAGCCATCCAGATCCGGCAGCATAACATCTAAGATCGCCAGACTCAGATTGGTCTGTTCCACACAATGCAGCGCATCCGCCGCATTATAAAATTTATAGACCGTAAAACCATCATTTTTCAAATACACTTCTACCAGATCCGCTATGGCAGCTTCGTCATCAACTACTAATATTTTCTCATTCATCTGCTTTATTCCAAATTCAAAATTATTTATTTCATTTGATCTAAATATTTAAGAATCTTTTGAAATCACCTTTCTCATAAGATTTTGATGCTTTGTATCATTATACATAAAAAATATAGGATTGCAACTGATGTTTATAAAATTTTAAGATTTTTAAAATCCTTGAAAAATCAACGTTTCCAAGGTATTGTTAGCACTCGCGTTAAAAGAGTGCTGATTTTCTATTGACTTTTTTATTTTAGAGTATTACTATTGCATCTAGAATCAAACAAACATGAGGATTATAAACAGACTTTTGATTATTAAAAATAAGAATTAAAAAATTAGAAAAGGAGTGCACTTTCATGGACAACAAACACGGAAACCTATCAATCAACAGTGAGAATATCTTTCCTATCATTAAAAAATGGCTGTATTCAGACCATGATATTTTTTACCGTGAATTAATCTCGAACGGCTGCGACGCTATCACGAAGCTGAAAAAGCTTGACATGATGGGCGAATACTCTCTTCCGGCTGATTACAAGCCGCAGATTCAGGTAACGGTTAATCCTGATGAAAAGACTCTGTCAGTTACCGATAACGGCATCGGTATGACCGCAGAAGAAGTCGAAGAATACATTAACCAGATCGCGTTTTCCGGCGCGGCAGACTTTCTCGAAAAATACAAGGACAAGGCTAATGAAGACCAGATTATCGGCCATTTCGGTCTCGGCTTCTACTCTGCGTTTATGGTTGCCGATGAAGTCACGATAGACACGCTTTCCTATAAAGATGGGGCATCCGCAGTCCACTGGTCCTGTGACGGCGGCACAGAGTTCGATATGACTGACGGCACCAAAGACAGCGTCGGCACTACGATCACATTATATTTAAACGAAGACTGCCTGGAATTTGCCAATGAATACCGTGCAAGAGAGGTCATTGAAAAATACTGCGCGTTTATGCCGATTCCGATTTATTTAAACAAAGCCAATGCAGAGACAGAATATGAAACGATTGACGCAGAAGACCGCCGCGACGACGATACCGTCATAGAGACAATTATCGAAGAAGCAAAGACAGAAGAAAAAGAAAATGAAAACGGTGAAAAGGAAGTCGTCGAAATATCTCCGCGCAAAGAAAAATTAAAGATCGTAAAACGTCCGGTCTCATTAAACGATACAAACCCGCTTTGGGCGAAGACGCCAAAAGACTGTACGGATGAGGAATACAAGGAGTTCTACCGCAAGGTCTTCCATGATTATAAAGAGCCGTTATTCTGGATTCATTTAAATATGGACTATCCATTTAACTTAAAAGGAATCTTATATTTCCCGAAGATCAATACCGAATACGACTCCATAGAAGGCACGATCAAGCTGTACAACAATCAGGTATTTATCGCTGATAACATCAAAGAAGTCATTCCTGAATTCTTAATGCTGTTGAAAGGCGTGATCGACTGCCCGGACCTGCCGTTAAATGTATCCAGAAGCGCGCTGCAGAACGACGGCTTTGTAAAAAAGATTTCCGAATATATTACGAAAAAAGTAGCTGACAAGCTCTCCGGTATGTGCAAGACCGAAAAAGAAACTTATGAAAAATACTGGGATGACATCAGTCCATTTATCAAATACGGCTGTCTAAGAGATGAAAAATTCTGCGACAAGATCAATGACTACATCTTATTCAAGAACTTAGAGCATAAATATCAGACTCTTCCAGAGCTTTTGAAGGCAGATGAAGAAACCACAGAAAACAGCGATGAGAATGCAGAAAATACCAGCGAAAACGCAGATGAAAATGCAGACGAGAATAAGGTAGAAGTAGAAAACGCCGACGGAACCTCTGCAACCGACGACGCAGATGACGCAGATGACACGCCGGAAGAGGATACGCGCAAAACAATTTATTATGTAACAGATGAACAGCAGCAGAGCCAGTATATTAACATGTTCAAGGAACAGGGCATGGACGCTGTCATTCTCGACCATAATATCGACTCTTCCTTTATTACACAGCTGGAACGCCGCAATGAAAAATTCAAATTCATGCGTATCGATGCCGACGTGACAGAATCACTAAAAGAAGATGTCCCGGAAGAAGAATTAAAGGAAGAAACCGATTCCCTGACCGAAACATTCCGCAAAGCACTCAACAATGACAAGCTGACCGTCAAAGTCGAGAAGCTGAAAAATGATAAGATCTCTTCTGTCATTACTCTGTCCGAAGAAGGCAGACGTATGCAGGATATGATGCGCATGTATTCTATGGGAGGCATGGGCGGTATGGACCCATCCATGTTCGGCGGAGACATTTCACTGACGCTGAATGCGAATAATGCGCTTGTAAAATATATTTTTGAACATAAAGATTCTGAACATGTACCGACCTTCTGCCAGCAGCTGTATGATCTTGCGATGATCAGCAATCAGCCGCTTGCACCGGAAGCTATGACGAAGTTTATTGCCAGAAGCAATGAGATTATGATGCTGCTTGCAAAATAAACCTGCTGTCCGGCTCATTGTCCGTTCGTCATCAGCCGACAGCTGACCTGCAGCGAGCCGCCCGGCATCCTGATTGATACCCGCGAACGAAAAAGTTTTCCAGATTCATCAGCGTTCGCGGGCATATACGGGCAATCGTTTTGACAAATCATATCGTTTGCGAGTATAGATCAGGATAGCGAGCGGCTCGTTTTATGCTTTACCACTCTTTGGTAAATCGTTCTTCAGCCGGATATTCTTTCTTTTTGACAAAGATACAGACCATGATATATGCAGCTGCTGTTAAAAGGAGATATATTCCCGCATATAAATAACTCTCTGTTATCTGCCACAACCCTGCCGCTCCTGCAAGTCCGCCTACCACGGTAGCAGAAAGGATGGTGTTTAGCCTATACATCAATCCTGTCAACCATAATAATCCTGTCTACACAACCTACCCCTAAAGTCATTCTGTCAACTCAACTATGC
>CANDMV010000170.1 GCA_947385875.1 uncultured Eubacterium sp.
AGGCTCTTTCCCTCAAAAGTAGTAAATTGGTAGTAAATTCAGCTTGAAATCCTGCCTGTATGCCCGTAAATCAAGGCTTTTTAGAGATAATCAACCATTTTTTAATAAAATAAAATATGTCGGATTAGTGCTAAAATAAAACATAGTAATCCGGCATTTCATTCGATAAAATAATATCTATATATAGCTGCCTGCTGTAATTTTGTCAGCGCAGCGGCATTTCGTATGAGTGAATGCATCAGTTTATGTGGCAAAATCAAATAAAAATTTAGGAAAGGAAAAGCTATGAGATCAGAATCTAATATAAGAAATTAATATGAGAATCTAATATTAGATTCTTAATAGCAGAACGCATATGAAGCTTACAGAGTTAAAGGTAAACCATGTAACAGCTCCGCTCGGATTTCAAACCAGTCCGCTGAGTTTTTCATGGAAAGTGGATGAAGCGGGGGAGGCAAAGAGCCAGAGCTGGGCGAGGATTCGCATTTGTTGCGGAGAAAACTGTGTATTCGACAGTGGAGAAGATGCGGACGCAGACAGTATGGATTATCCGGTTGAAATAGAGCTTCTGCCGAGAACCGGGTACAGCTGGAGCGTAGAGGTTATGGCGGATAATGGACAGTCGGCCATGGCTTCCAGCAGTTTTGAAACCGGCAAGATGGATGAGGCTTGGACGGCTGGGTGGATTACGGGGGATCTGGATGCAGATACACCGGCGGTGCTTAGAAAAAGATTTTCGGCAAAAGCAGGCAGGGATGCGAAGCTGTATATCTGTGGGCTGGGTGTCTATGAAGTCTATTTAAATGGAAATAAGGTCGGAGAAGAATATCTGGCACCGGGCTATCATTCTTATGATTTTCATCTGCAGGTTCATACGTATGATGTATCGGCGTATCTTGCAGATGGTGAAAATGAAATCCAGATCTGGCTGGGTGACGGATGGTTCCGGGGAAGGCTGGGATTTGATGGCGGATACACGAATCTGTATGGAGACAGATGCTGTGCAATCGCAGAATTATATATAGATGGGGCAGGAGTGCTCATAACAGACGACAGCTGGCAGAGTAAAGAGTCGCCGGTTGTGTTCAGCAATATATATGATGGCGAGATTTATGATGAAAATGTGGCAGATTTGCTGGCAGTGGAGGAAAACTGGCATGGAGTACGGCTGTGCGTGCCAAAGAAGTGCGGAGCGCTGACAGATCGGTATGGTCTTCCAATCGTAAAGAAAGAAACATTCCAAGTGTCTGAGATGCTGCATACGCCAAAAAATGAAATTGTACTGGATTTCGGGCAGGAGTTGACCGGATGGGTAGAGATGGACTGCCATTTGGTAAAAGATATGCAGATACGTCTGACGGCCTCAGAGATCATGCAGGATGGATGTTTTTATAATGAAAATTACCGCACGGCGAAAACGCAGTATACATACCGATCGAATGGAACTAAGAAGCACGTAAGGCCGCATTTTACGTTTTATGGGTTCCGTTATATGAAAGTGGAGTATCTGGATGCGCAGGGAGATCCGGTGAATCTGGGTGAAAATATATTGAAAAAAGACGCGTTTACAGCGCATCATCTGCGCAGTGATTTTGATGAAATCGGAAAGATACATACGGGAAATAATAAAGTAAACCGTTTGTTTTTGAATGCACTCTGGGGACAGAAGGATAATTTTCTGGATGTGCCGACAGACTGTCCGCAGAGGGATGAGCGGCTGGGTTGGACAGGAGATGCGCAGGTGTTTTCGGAAACAGCCTGCTATAATATGTATATGCCTGCTTTTTATAGAAAGTATCTGTGGGATATGAGGGCTGAGCAGAGTATTCTGGGCGGTTCTGTGCCGAATGTAGTACCGCGTTTAAAAGAAGGTATGGTGGCTGAGCATGGTTCCTGTCCGTGGGCGGATGCTGGAGTTGTCATCCCGTGGAATGTATATGAGCATTATGGAAGCAGGACGCTGCTGCGGGAATGCTATCCGGGTATGAAGGCATGGGTGGATTGTGAGCGGAAAAAAGAGGAAGCGCTGGAAGGCCCGCACTTGATTAAGGATGGTTTTCATTTTGCAGACTGGCTGTCGCTGGATAATCCGCAGCCGGGGTCGTTTGGGGCGACGGATCCTTTGTATATTGCCAGCGCGTTTTATTACCGCTGTGCGAATAGTGTCGCGCAGGCTGCTGCGGAGCTGGGATATGAAGCAGATGCAGCTGAATATCAGACGCTGGCCGGGGAGATTAAGGCAGCGATACAAGAGAAATATTTTGATGAAAACGGACTCTGCGTGTGTCATACACAGACGGGGTCGGCACTGGCGATTGCGTTTGGCCTGATACCGGAGAGGGCTGAAAAAAATGCGGAGGGCGATGCATTAGAGGCACGGGTAAAGGCAAACGATAACCATTTGAACACGGGGTTTGTAGGAACATCGATTTTATGTCCGGCGCTGACAGAAAGCGGGTATGAGAAAACCGCGTTTGATTTATTGCTGAATGAGGAATTTCCGGGATGGCTTTACTGCGTGAATCTAGGCGCTACTACGATCTGGGAGCGCTGGGATTCGGTGCTGTCAGACGGACACATCAGCAAAGAGGGAATGAACAGCCTGAATCATTACAGCTATGGGAGTATTGAAGTGTGGATGTATCAATATGTGTGCGGCATCAAGCCCGTGAAGGCAGGATTTCGCACAGCAAGAATCGAGCCGCATGTCGATTCTCGGCTGTCTTTTGTAGAAGGGACTCTGAATACTGCGGCGGGTGTATATAAGAGCAGCTGGAAATATGAGGAAGATGGCACGGTTACATATGAAGTCGAAGTGCCGTTTCATGCACAGGCGGAATTGATACTGGATGGCAAGAGCCGGATGCTTACAGCAGGGAGATATACATTTCAAATAAATAGAACTTAGTATTCTATCCAAGTAGAAATTACAGTTTATCACTGCTTGATTTGTATAATTTCTGTGTTAGAATTTCTGGGCGACGGAACTGTGTCGCTGTCGAAATTTTGCTTTGCGGGTTTTTGTGTGCGTTAATTTCATAAAGTCAGGGAGGTTCGTATATGGAAAAAAATTACGAAGAGAAAATAAATGAGCTTTTGTCGAAAATGACACTGGAAGAAAAAGTCGGACAGCTGCAGCAGTGCGGCCCGTCTCTGGTAGGAGCTTTTGAGGTCAGCTTTGAAGAGCTGTTGGATATGATGTTTGACGGCAGAATCAGCAAGGAGGAGTTTGACCGGCTGATGGGAACCGCGAAGCAGGATTTCCATGAGGAGGAGCTGAAGGCGGGAAAAGTCGGTTCTTATAATGGCATTGGGGATGCTGAGACGGCGAACCGTTTACAGAAAATCGCGGTGGAAGAAACAAGGCTTGGGATTCCTTTGATCTTTGGATATGACGTGATCCACGGTTTTCGGACGGTAACGCCGATTCCTCTTGGAGAGAGCTGCGCATGGGAGCCGCAGCTGTGGGAGGCGACCGGACGGGCAGCAGCCGAGGAGGCGACTGCCGCAGGAATACATATGACATTTGCACCAATGGTGGATGTCGCGAAGGATGCCCGCTGGGGAAGGGTCAGTGAAGGAGCCGGAGAGGATGTATTGTTAAACGGCATGTATGGAGCTGCAAAAGTACGCGGGTTTCAGGGCGATGATTTGTCGAAAGAAGATGCTATGGCCGCGTGTCTGAAGCATTTTGCAGCTTATGGAGCAGGTGAAGCAGGCAGGGATTATAATCGGGTAGATTTGTCCATGCAGAGGCTGTATGAAGAATATCTGCCATCATATAAAATGTGCATTGATGCAGGAGCCAGAGCAGTTATGCCGGCATTTAATGACATCAATGGGATTCCCTGTACCGTGAATAGGTGGCTTCTGACAGATGTACTGCGCGGCCAGTGGGGATTTGACGGTATGACGGTCAGCGATGCGAATGCGATTGCCGAATGCGTAAATCATGGCATTGCGGCAGACAAAAAAGAAGCAGCAAAGCTGGCGCTGGAAGCAGGCATGGACATGGATATGACATCGAATACCTATATTGCCCATGTGGAAGAACTGGTAAAGAATGGGGTATTAAAGGAAGAATTTTTAGACCGTGCTGTATCAGACATCCTGCGTGTTAAGTTTGAACTGGGACTTTTTGACAATCCGTACCAGACAAATGAGGAGAGAGAAAAAACAGCGATGCTCAAGCCTCAGTACCGCGAGCTGGCAAGAGAAGCTGCTGTTAAGTCTATGGTGCTGCTGAAAAATGATAAAAATAAGGAAGGAATAGCCCTCCTGCCTCTGGATAAAGGTGTAAGATTGGGAATATTTGGTGAAGCTGCATCGAACCGGGGCGAGATGACGGGAGCATGGGCGATCGGCGCGAAGGCGGATGACTGTGTCAGCATTGAGGATGCATGTAAAGCACGAGGAGTGGCATATCAAATCGGTACAGAGGCAGCAGTAGAAGAAGTGGCGGCAGACTGTGATGTGCTGCTGGCAGTCATCGGCGAGAAAAAGGATGAGAGCGGGGAGGCTGCAAGCCGTGCTGACATTACACTGCCAAAAGAGCAGATTGTATTGCTGGAAAAGCTGTTGGAGACAGGAAAGCCGGTGGCAGCAGTGCTGTTTAATGGCAGACCTCTGGCGATCCCTTATGTAGCGGAGCATGTTCCGGCTGTATTGGAAGCATGGCATCCGGGCATTGAGGCAGGAAACGCGGTGCTGGACGTACTTTTTGGTGATGTGAACCCATCAGGAAAACTGACGGTGACATTTCCGGCGGCATCCGGGCAGTGTCCGATGTATTATGCGCATATGAATACCGGCAGGCCGGGAGGAAAATCTAAGTTTACATCCAAATATCTGGATGCTCCGGTAGAGCCGCTGTATCCGTTTGGCTATGGATTAAGCTATACTGAGTATGAATATTCAGATCTGAGAGTACAGCGTGTAGAGGATGCTTATGAAATCCGTGTGAAAGTAAAAAATACCGGCAGTATGGACGGGGAGGAAATCGTACAGTGCTATGTACGGGATGTGGCAGCAGGTCGTGTGCGTCCGGTAAAACAGTTGGCGGCATTTGAAAAGACGGCATTAAAATCCGGTGAGGAAAAGGAAGTATGCTTTTATATAAATGTGGATAAATTGGGATATTATAACTGGAGTATGGATTATGTCGTAGAAGCAGGTGAATTTGTATTTTATGCAGGAGGCAGCTCAAAAGACTGCTTGGAGGTTCGTGTGAATCATAAGCAGAAAGAGAAGGAACAGACTGATGGGAAGTCAAATGATTCATGAACTCAAGAGAAGAAAGTGTAACAGTTCAGTGCCGCTGGCGCTTAGAACCTCTTCGCCAAAGGCGAATTTTCAATGAGCCGGTTTCCGTTGCAGTGAAGCCGAAGGCTGAACTGTAACAAGAAAGTATAGGACACTGGCTGTCTGAAGATTTAGGGATTCATTGATAAAAAGTGCAGAAAGTAGAGGATGTTCGGCATATGGATAAGCAGACGGAGAATGAAATAAGAAAAAAAGTATTAAGGGGCGAAGAGCTGACTGAGCAGGAAAAGCGTCAGATGGGCATGGACTATGACGAATGGAAACAGATGCATGAAGAGTCGCAGGAAAGCCTGCTTGAGACTTATTGGTGGGGAAGCTGGCCGATGCTGTTTATATGTGGATTTTTTCTGCTTTCAGCAGCAGTCAATAATACCAGATACCTGATGAACGGAGGACAGCCGGATGCGTCCGTGATTGCTGTGGCAGCAGCCGGATGGATTCTGGGGCTTGCCAGTGTGATTATGTCATTCTGGATGAAGAAAGTCAGCCGGCAAAAGCAGATGCTGAGAGCACAGCGGGCACAGGAAAGATCGGAGCGTGAAGCATTAATGAAAGCATCTGAAAACAGTCAGTCAGGCAGAGCAGCGTCAGAAGAGACATTCGAAGTTCAGACGGGTGAAGATGAATCAGAAGAAACCGAATCAGTCAATTCAGGCGGATGAAGCTATGATGGATAGGATTGAAGAAGTGAAGTGCGGCAGCCATGTGTGATAGCGAATGAATGTCGGAAATTCCATGTTTGGATGTCAGGTCAGGTACTGTCCGGAAGCTCTTATGATCTGTATAATATCACAGAAAGATTGAGCAACAGAATTGTGATCTTACAGAATCATAAAGGAGATAGAGATGAGAAGTGTAAGCTTTAAATTAAATCATTTGAGAAATCCGACTCGAAAATGTCTGTTGGCAATGGGCGGTACAGTACCAGACTTATGAATTTTTAACTGCCGGGGAGCACTGCCTGTCAGGAGAGCTGTATATGGATGGTGCAAAGGACAGTTTGGGCGGTCAATGGGGCCGAAATGTGTATGGTCTGTTGTATGCTTTGGTCTCTACAGCCATTATTAAGATATGTCGGATTTTACGTAATATAAAACATGGAATACAGAGAGTTTATTGAATATAATATTGAAAAAGAGCGAAAGAAAAGGAGAGAGAAAAATGAGCGAAATCAAAAAAGAAGGCCTGAGCAAGGCGTTTGTCTGGTCTCATGCGACATCGGTGAATGGTGGTGCCATGGCGATCGCAGCGACAATTTCTACCTACTTTTCCCTATATGTGCAGGAAGAAATCGGCATTACAGCAGCACAATTATCCATTATTCTTTTGATCTGTTCTCTTTGGGACGCGATCAATGACCCGATGATGGGAGTAATCTGTGATTCTTGTAATCCAAGATGGGGACGTTACCGGACATGGTTTACGTTTACGCCAGTGTTCTTATTGGTAGATATGTTCCTGCTGTTCAGCAATCCAGGATTCATTCAGGGAAGCGCGACGGCAAAATGCGTCTATGTATGTATTACCTATATGTTTTACGGCATGATCGTAACAGCATACACAATGCCGCAGATGGCAATCCTTCCTGCTATGACGCTGGACGACGAAGAGCGTAATAGCGTAGTTGCCAAAGGAGCCGGTGTCTGTGCATTGATGTTCACGATTGCATCTACGTTCTCGACGCAGCTGGTAGAGATTTTTGGAAGCTATAGGAATCTGATGTGTACATATGCGGTATTTGCCATTATATCTTTCTGGGTTCTGTATAAGACTTCAGAAGAACGCTATGTAGCACCGAAGGAAGAGGGAGAAGGCGGATTAAAGCAGCTGATTTATGTATTCCGACACAAAGAAATCTGGCCGGTTATGCTGACATGGTGTCTGGCAGCGATTTCGTATGGATTTATGTTTACCTCATCTGTATATTATGCACAGTATATCTGGGCGGGCAAGAGAGTTGACTTTGCTACGATGGATGAAGCTGCAATCGGCGCGACCATAGGCGGTACGATTTCAACCTATATGGGATTTATCTCGGTAGGAGCATTAATTTCTATGATGATACTGATGCCGATTTTCTTAAAGAAATTTAAAACTGGCTATCAGGCACTCATTGTTTCGCAAATACTGACAATTTTATGTTATGTGGTGCTGTTCTTTACCGGAACGATGAACTTTATGTATTGCTGCGTACTGTCATTTATCGCTACAGCAGTAGGCGCTATGGTAAATGCATTAGTGAATGTACTTGTCAATGATACGATTGACTTTATACTGCTGAAAGAAGGCAAACAGCTCAATGGCGTTGTATCTTCTGTAAAAGGATTTGCACAGAAGTGCGGTAATACGGTGGTAAACTCTGGTATGTTGGCAGTATTGGCACTGTGTGGATTTGACGCGCAGTTAGGACCGTTTGGACAGCCTGAGATGGCTATTACTGGTACGAATATCGTACGTTTTGCTATACCGGCAGCTGTATCAGGAATAATCCTTGTAATTATGATCTTCTATCCATTGAAGAAATATTTCCCTGCGATTGCTGAGATGAAAGCGAAGATGGCAGCAGAGCATCGTTAAAAATAAAATTGTAGTTTGTTGTGCACAAAAAAGTGTATTATAATAATTGGCATGGGGACTGGTTTCATAATATTGAAATTAGTCCCCTTATCAGATGTATGCAGAGTGTCTGGCCGTTGTGCTTTGATGCGTTTGTCATGAATCTTACGGCTGTATAATCGGCACTCTGCATTTAATGGGGGAGATTAAGATGGGTTATTAAATTCTGATATAGCTTTGAGCAGCAGTACTTGTGAGGTGGAAAGAAAGAGGAAAAACTATGAAAAAGACAGCATTGAATCCATACCTTCCATACTGGGAGAATGTACCGGATGGAGAGCCGCATGTATTTGGAGACAGGATATATATTTATGGCAGCCATGATAGGGCAGGAAGCAGCGCTTTTTGTGTCGAAGACTATGTGTGCTGGAGTGCACCAGTCGATGATTTGGGAAATTGGATGCTTGAAGGGGTGATTTATACAAAAAAACAGGATCCGATCAACGGGGCACCTTATGATAAGCAGATTCCTGAGTATGATTGTGCGTTTTCCAGTGGGGAAGATCATTTATTATACGCGCCGGACGTGGCCAAGGGGCCTGACGGAAGATATTATTTGTATTATTCTTTAGATTTTACGAATCTTATTTCTGTGGCAGTCTGTAATACTCCGGCAGGAAAATACGAGTTTTTGGATTATGTGACAATGGAAGACGGCACAAGGCCGAACATCGGCAGATGGTTTGACCCGGCTGTTTTAAGCGAGGAAGGCGGGAATTATCTGTATTATGGTTTTTGTCCGCCGGCTCGGTTTCCGGGCATGGAGGAGCTGGATATACCGGGAGGAATGATGGTGCGACTGGCAGATGATATGCATACGATTATCAGTGAGCCGGTCTGTACGATCAATGGCTGTGATACGGCACAAGGGACTGAGTTTGAGCAGCATCCGTTTTTTGAGGCATCCAGTATCCGGCATTTTGGGGACTGGTATTACCTTGTATATTCGAGCCTTCAGGGTTATGAATTGTGTTATGGAATGGCAAGAAAGCCGGAAGGCCCATACCATTATCAGGGTGTGCTCCATTCGAATGGAGATCTTGGCTATCGGGGGAATACGCTTGCAACCAACTACATGGGCAACAATCATGGCGGGCTTGTAAAGATCAAAGACGACTATTATATCTTTGGACATCGGCATACACATGGCACGGCATTTTCCAGACAGGGAGTGGCGGAAAAAGTAGAAATGTTGTCAGATGGTACGATACCACAGGTGGAACAGACTAGCTGTGGATTACATGGCGGGCCTCTTCCGGCTGAGGGAGTTTATCCGGCATATATTGCCTGCCATCTGACGGAGGAAGACCGAACAAAAGTCGATCGTGTGGTTATGACCGGGCCTCAGGGCGGGAAATTGACGCTGCCCAGCCAGATGCCGTATATTACAGAGGAAGTATGGAAAGATGGAGAGAAGGGAATCCGTCCATATGTCTGCAATATGAGAAAAGGAGCAGTATGTGGTTTTAAATATCTGGAATTTGACGGAAAAGATCGTCAGCTGACGGTACGGGTGCGCGGAGAAGGAGTGCTTGGGGTATGTGTAGATGCGCCAGATGGCGAAGTGTCGGGAAGTATGCGATTTTCAGGTGAAGAGTGGATGGAAGCAGAATGTACAGTTTGTGGAATTGCAGGAATACATGCGCTGTATTTTAGAGTGTTGGAAGGTGCTTGTGATTTTACGGAATTCATATTAAATTGTGTTTGAAAAATCATTCCTGTGATCTGTCATCCCATTTTGCGGAAAGCATTTTTCAAACACGCTCTAGCGATCACTAAAGTTTGCTTAATTAACCAGTGCGGAGCACTTTAGATACGGAGTGCCCTGTGGGTACATCAAATAGTATGTGTAAAAATAGCAGCATCATAACATAACCGTTTGATGCTGCTATTTTAATTTATTACGGTTTCGGTCAGTTGAACCAGTTATTGACCGGATGGTAAAGTTGCATGAATTGATGGATCAAAAGCTACAGTACCAACGCCGATAAAATTACTGCTCCATTCTTTATTTTTTACATCTGCTTTTTTACGAACATAGATCTTATCGCCTATGCCGACATTTTTAGCTACTATATAAGTTACAGCTTCGTTTGTGCTGGCAGGAGATTTTGCTTTAATAGTATATACTTTTGAACTTGATGTAGGAACTTCACCATTTTTTGAAACAAATACCTCATAAGTATCTGGTGTCATATTATAAAATTTAAGACCAGTATACTGTTTGGTTGCTTCTTTGTATACATACGCTACAGCAAGATCCCAGTAATCAGCATCTGCACCAATACTATTATAGATCACATCACTTTTGAGGATTTCTTCTGGAGTATTTCCGTTTAATGCATGGACCGTCAGTTCAGCAGGCATGTCAAATGCTAATGTACTAACTGAAGAGCATGGCTTTGTAGAGGTCGCTGCTGTACGTACTTGTAATATAGCAGAATTTCCGCTTATATTGGCAGAAAGATCTGAAAGGTTTATTTTCTTTGAGACATCACCTATAGGTATCCAGTTACTCATTTTACTGCCTGATATGATACGGAGATCGGAAGAGCACACGTCTGAACTCCAGTCACTAATACAGATCTC
>CANDMV010000171.1 GCA_947385875.1 uncultured Eubacterium sp.
AATCTTTCCTTCGAACTTTTCTACTGCTCTATCCACACCTAGGATATATACATCCTGCTCCTCGTTGTCCGGTGCCATGACACCTTCTACATAACCATAATTTACCGGATACCACAGATCTTTATGCTGCGGATGGCGACTGCCCATCGGCCTGTCTACTGTTACGGTTATCTTTCTGCCAATAACGGAGTTCATTTCCGCCTGAACTTTTCTGAAATTTTCCTCTAGCACGTCCGCACCATCTAAAACGATCTGCCGACAGAGCAGCAATTTCTGCCATTCGTCATGCTTTGCCCTGCTACGCATATCGACACTGCCGGTATCATACTTTCTCGCCCACTCAATAAATTCCATATGATGTGTGTACAGATCGCCCATAGGCATAATTCGATCGCCAAATTTCTGTTTTTCTCTAATGATCAGCCTATGAATTCTTATTTCTGTATCTATTACAAGCCTGACTGCCAGAGTAAAGAACGGAATCAATTCATCTCCCCAGTCCGTTAAAGAACCTGAGATTACTACGTGATCTGCTTCATATATATCCTTTTTCATCAATGCAAGCCGTTCCTCTTTGCTTCTTTTTAAGGTATACAGCGGATTCGCCGGCAGCCAGTAATAATCATCGGTATCCATAAATTTATAACCCAATTCCTCACTAATTTTTCTGCCTAGTGTAGACGTACCCGAACCAGATGCTCCATATATATGTATGATATTCTTCATTTCGTTCTCTCTTCTCTCGTTCTATCAAACCTTGTTTCCAATGCAAAACAGTGTAATTGGACTGTTAGTTCTAAAAGATCGCTTTACGGTGATATCTGCGGACTGCCACAGGTTATATTTTTTGTATTTATCCCTCTTAATCTTTTCCCCACACGCCTGTCTAAGTCAATATCAAGTAGTCTGCAGTTTTCTATAAAATCTTTATTCCTGCCGTCTGTTCTAATAAAATCCATTAAAATTTTCTCCTCACCCAGATTGATAGATTAAATTAAACTGATATTGTATGAATAGAACGACGGCCCTTTGTTCTCACTATAAGTTTACAGCTGTTATGGCTGACAAAACGCCCTCAGCCATGAGTTCTGACCACCGGCTAAGGGCGTATCTAATCCAAATTTATCTTATACTATTATACTATGCATTTAAAATCGCATCCACCAGCTCCGGTATCAGCTGCTTTTTACGTGACACGACACCCCGCAGCCGATAGCTGTTATTAATCTTCTGCTTATAAAATGCTCTCTCTACCGCCGCCTCTGCGCCTTCCCCCACACAAATCAGATCCGTGGATTCATTTAATATATCCGTCAGCATAATAAATACCATTTTCAGCTTGCGTTCTTCCATAATCGTAGACTGGTAAGGAAGCACACGCTCTTTTACCTTTTCCAGCTCTTCCCTGCTCATTGCGCTGATCTGAGCAACTCCGAACTGCACCTCTCCCGCCATAAATGTCTTAAAATCCTGATAACAGATTTCTTCTGTCGTCTTAGAATCAAAATTACTGCCGGCACGGAACATCTCGCTTGCATGGCGCTCCATATCAATGCCCGCAATCTCAGCCAGTTTTGATGCTGCTGTCTTATCCAGCTCCGTACATGTCGGAGAGCGAAATAAAAGAGTATCCGAAATAATCGCGGAACATAACAGCCCTGCAATCGGCTTTGTAATTTTAACACCGCTCTCCAGATACATCTGGTATATAATCGTCGATGTACAGCCTACCGGCTGATTGCGGAACATCACCGGCACAGACGTCTCAAGGCTTCCGATTTTATGATGGTCAATGATTCCTAATATGTCTGCATTGTCTATGCCGTGTACCGCCTGCTGCTTTTCATTATGATCGACCAAAACAACCCGCTTTTTCTGCATATTTAACAAATTTCTTCTGGAAATCATTCCTATGTAATAACCATCACGGTCTAAAATCGGGAAATCACGATGTCGTACTTTTGACATAACCTCGCGTACATCATCGACAAAATCATCGATCTCAAATTTAGTCAGATTTTTTGTGCGCATAAACTGCTTGATCGGCATACTCTGCATAATCAGGCGGGATACAGTAAACGGATCATAAGGTGTGCTGATAATCACGCATTCTTTATCCTGCGCCTCATTAATAATCATTTTTGATACCTGCGTGCCGCCGCAGATAATGAGACAGCTTGCGTTATGCTTCAGAGCCAGCTTCTGCATACTTTCCCTGTCTCCCATAATGACCAGGTCATCTTTTTCCAGGCTTTCCTCTGCCATCGGCAGACTGTCCGCTGCTACAATCACTTTTCCTTTGATATATCTGCCATGCTCATTGCCTACAAGAATCGTTCCATTCAATGTCTCAACCATATTTTTATACGGCGTACGGGCTTCTGCCAAAATCCTTGTATCCAATACATCCATGTATGACTCTGCAATATCCCCATTGACAATCAGCCCGACCAACTCGTTCTGATCATCTGTGATCGGCAGGGTGACTACTTTACTCGTAGTCATCAGCTCCCATGCCCTTTTCAATGAAATGCTGCTGCTGACGCCGATTGTCCGGCGAAACGCAATATCTTTTACCTGTGTCCTTACATCATCCACATAGGCAGGCACTTTTATTTTAAATTTGCGGAGTACATACTTCGTTTCTTCGTTTAAATTTCCCGCCCTTTTCGGTTCGTATTTCGTCTCTGATATATGATTCTGTAAATCCGCATAAGCGATGGCTGCGCAGATTGAATCTGTATCCGGATTCTTATGTCCGATTACCCATACTGTATTTTCCTGCTCAAAATCCACTGATAACTCCTAACTCCATTAAGACTAACGATATGACGCCGATCAAATCCAACGCGCCAAATAAAATCAGCCAATAGATATATTTTTTTACTGGTTTGATACTTTTTTCACTTACGTTTACATTTTCAAATAAAGGCTTCTGCTCGTCGAGCAGGTCTTTGATATTTCGATAGCATTTGACATCTTCAGAATGAATTTTCTCCGAAAGCTCCTCTTTTAATCCCATCACATGACCGCTGATTTCATCCATTGTCTGCTTTACCTGCTCAGAGTGGCGTGACATGTGCCCTACACCCTCACGAATCTGCCGTCCTGTTTCTGCAGACATCTCCTCCATCGCTCTGCGGCTGTCATTTGTAAATGCTTCAAGCTCACTGCGGTTATTTTCCGACATACGGCTCATATGATTCGCAATCTGGCCAAACTGCTCGGATACAAATCCTGTCATATGATCCATTCTGTCTGCTACCGCACCGGATATTTCCATAAAATTTGACCGATTTTCCTCATTCATCCGGCCAAAATGATCTGCCATATTGGTAGAAATCTGTCCCAGATCTGATCTCGTATCTGTATGCATCTGACGTATCTGCCCGGTGACGGCCTCTGTCATCTCGCGAATATCCGCTTTGGTCTCAAGCCCCATGTCACTCAGTCTGCCAGACATATCTGCTGTCATATTCGCAATACTGCCTTTGGTCTCGTCTGACATATAGCCAATACGACCTGACAGATCTCCCGACATATTTGCAAAATTTTCCCGCATCTCGACTGACAAGTGATCGAAGCGGCCGGATAGATCTGCTGACATATCCGCAAAGCCTGCCCGGTTTTCTTCCCTCATGCCGCCGATCTGGCCGGTTACTTCTTCTGTCATATTCCTGATGCCGTCTCTGGCCTCATCTGTCAGATTTCCAATGCGGCCAGTCACATCTGTTGTCATATATGCAATACTTCTTTGAGTTTCATCAGCCATGCTCCCGATTCGGCCGGTCACATCAGCTGCCATAGATCCGATGCTGTCCCTTGTCTCATCTGCCAGATTCCCGATACTGCCGGTCACATCAGCTGTCATTCTTGCAAGATTGTCCCTTGTATCATTCTGCAATCCGCCGATCTGCCCGGTCACGTCAGCTGTCAAATTTGCGATACTGTTTCTGGTTTCCTCACGCATTCCGCCGATCTGCCCGGTGACATCGGCTGTCATCCTCTCAAAGTCCGCTCGTGTCTCTTCGGTCATACTGCCAATCTGATCGGTAAGCGTATCTGTCATCTGTGCAATCTGACTGGACGTCTGTCTGCGCAGATCATACATCTGTACAGAGGCATCCTCTACGAGCCTGTCTACCGTTGCCTGAAGCTGTGCCACCAGCTCATCCATCTGGCTGCCTACTCCGCTGACCAGCTTTTCACCTTCTGTCTGGCGCGTCTTAATGACCCTTTCCAGCTCATCGGCACGATCCTGTCTCTCATCCACAAGTGTCTGTAATTCCTGCACTCGTTCTTCTTTTGCATCCAGAAGCGACTGCAGCTGTTTTGCCTTTTCGCGGAACTCATCAATCTGCTTTAGTAAATAATCTTCCTTTTTCATCGCTCGCTGTCTTCGATCCCGCTCCTGCTTGATTCGGTTGATTCCAAGGGCAGTATCATTACCTCTGTGATTCATGCTTTTCCTCCGCACAGTTTCCACTGTTTTTTATGCCGGTCTGCGGCATTTTCTTTCATCCTATTTTTCGCTCTTCTACGTGCTATTTTATCATCTGCCGACAACTTTGTAAACTGGAAGTTTTAATTTGATGTTAAGAGCCAGGTCTTTCGTGCAATTCACTGCTTTAAGTAATCGGCTACCGCACCAACAAAAACGGCTGCGTTTTTCAACTGTCTTTCTGCTTCATGCTTATCTACGATAAAAAATCGTCATAATATGATCTGTTCAAGGAAGTCCTATACTGACCAATATTCAGATTTTCCCCAGATGCATCCAACATCTCCTCTGCACGCTGCAATCGGTATTTTGATAATGCCTCTATGCCGCTTTCCATAATATAATGCCTTCTTTCTGAATATTTTTATAAAAAGGCAGTATTCCCCCCATTTTTCCATTTTCTTTTTCTCGATATCAACAAAAGAAAACACCTTTTCATACTTCATATCAAACTTTGCCGACCATTCTATAAACTCTTCTCTTTTATCAAAACTGATTTCCTGCCTGAGTATAATCGCAATGTCTATGTCGCTATCTTAGACATCTTCCATTCTGGCAGCTGAACCAAATAATATAATCTGCAATATATTTCTATCAAATATTTTTCTTAACCCATTAATCAGATCCGATGCCATATCATCCGTTAATATCATCTAATCACCTTTTCTTTTTTATCATAAAAACTATGCTATGATTCCTAAATTACATATTATATTTTTTCTTATCGTCGATTTATAACAATTTTAGACTTTACACGGCAAAAAGAATATTTTTTATATACAAATCAGTTTTTTACTTTTGATGTATTTATACTCATTTGAAACTTATAATATTTCCAAATATTATTTAGTCTATGTAAACCAGCTTATTTTTATTAATCTGAAGCTTTTTGATTATGATTCCAATTATAAAATTTCATAATCAATCTTTGCATATCCATTATGATTTCACCCGCTTTCGCACTACAAATTTCTTTGTTAAATACAATCTCAATACTTAACAAAACCGCTGCATATACATGCAACGGTTCTGCTTAAAAAACTAATCTTATTTGTAAAGCTCAACTAATCTTTCTAAGTGTGTATAACGAGCCTTTGCAGCCTCCTCAGATTCTTTGAACAGTCTTTCTGCACGATCTGGGAAGGATCTTGCAAGACGGCTGTAACGTGTCTCATTGTTCAGGAAATCCTGATAGGTTCCATCACCCGGTTTAGATGTCAGAGTAAATGGATTCTTTCCTTCTGCCTTCAATGCAGGGTTGAATGAGAACAGGTTCCAGTATCCGGCAGCAACTGCCTTCTTCATTTCGTCCTGACAGTGGTTCATGCCGCCCTTTACACCGTGCAGCTCACATGGAGCATAACCGATGATTAAGGATGGACCGTTGTATGCTTCTGCTTCTGCAAGCACTTTAACAGCGTGAGCCATATTTGCACCAAGCGCGATCTGTGCTACATATACATAGCCATAGCTCATAGCAATTTCTGCAAGGCTCTTTTTGCCTACATCCTTACCGGCAGCAGCAAACTGGCATACTTCACCAATATTGGAAGCCTTGGAAGCCTGACCGCCTGTATTGGAATACATCTCTGTATCAAATACCATAACGTTTACATTCTCACCAGAAGCAAGCACATGGTCTAATCCACCAAAGCCGATGTCATATGCCCATCCGTCACCACCGAAGATCCAGATTGACTTCTTAGCAAGGTAATCTTTCTTATCGATTGCTGCAGCTGCATCCGGGCATCCAGCCTCGGCAGCTTTTTCTAATTCTGCTACTAATGCTTCTGTTGCAGGAGTATTTGCCTTTGTATCATCCTTTGTCTCCATGAATTTTGCAAATGCATCCTTCAGTTCAGCGCCTGCCTTGTCTGACTCTGCGCACTTCTTAGCGCTTGCGATTGCCTGCTCACGCAGTACCTGCTGGCCGATCTGCATACCTAAGCCATGCTCTGCGTTGTCTTCAAATAAGGAGTTTGCCCATGCAGGCCCCTTCTTGGAATCCTTGTTTACTGTATACGGAGAGGTAGCTGCAGGTCCGCCCCAGATGGAAGAACATCCGGTTGCATTGGAGATATACATATGCTCACCAAACAGCTGTGTAATAAGGCGTGCATAAGAAGTCTCTGCACAGCCTGCGCAGGAGCCTGAGAACTCAAGTAGCGGCTGGTTGAACTGTGATCCCTTAACGGTGTTGTCAGCCGGAACACCAGGCTTCTTGCCTACATTTGCTACTAAGTAATCGAATACCGGCTGCTCTGCTGCCTGAGATTCCTGCGGCACCATTTCGATTGCGCCGACCGGGCAGACTGTAATACATTCGCCGCATCCCATACAGTCTAACGGAGATACGCTCATTGTATACTTGTATTCGCCAGCCTTTGGCTTTGTATCTGCCAGCTTGATGTTAGAAGGTGCAGCCTTTACTTCGTCATCGCTTAACATAAACGGACGAATGGTAGCATGTGAACATACAAATGCACACTGGTTACACTGGATACACTTCTCAGCATTCCATGTAGGAACAGTTACTGCTGTACCGCGCTTTTCATAAGCAGAAGCGCCGTGCTCGAACTGTCCGTCCGGATTGCCTGCAAATGCGGATACCGGAAGGCTGTCGCCGTCCATTAATGAAATAGGCTCCATTAAGTCTTTGACCATCTTTACAGTCTCTGGACGTCCTGTCAGTTCAGCTGGAACCGGGTCAGCTTCTGGATTTGCCCAGGAAGCAGGAACCTCTACCTTATGTACTGCATCTACGCCGGCATCAATCGCTTTGTAGTTCATTTCTACGACTGCATCACCCTTCTTTCCATAGGACTTCTTAGCAGCCTGCTTCATAAAATCTACTGCATCATCAATCGGCATTACATTTGCCAGCTTGAAGAATGCAGACTGTAAAATCGTATTGGTACGTTTGCCCATACCGATTTCGATCGCTTTGTCAATCGCATTGATTGTATATAACTGAATATTGTTGTCTGCGATGTATTTCTTTGCTTCTGCATTTAAATGGTGCTCTAACTCTTCGTCAGACCACTGGCAGTTAATCATAAATACACCACCCGGTTTTACGTCCTGAACCATCTTAAAGCCCTTGTTGACATAAGCCGGATTATGGCACGCTACAAAGTCAGCCTGATTGATGTAATATGGGCTGCGGATCGGCTTGTCGCCAAAACGTAAGTGCGAAATTGTAACGCCGCCTGTCTTCTTAGAATCATACTGGAAGTATGCCTGAATGAATTTGTCTGTGTGGTCACCGATGATCTTCGTAGAGTTTTTATTAGCGCCTACAGTACCGTCACCGCCAAGACCCCAGAACTTACACTCTACAGTACCTTCTGCAGCTGTGATTGGAGCTGGTTTTACTTCTGGTAAGCTTAAATTGGTTACATCGTCCACGATACCGATGGTGAAACGAGGCTTCGGAGCATCCTTCTCTAATTCCTTGTATACAGCAAATACGGAAGATGGCGGTGTATCCTTAGAACCAAGACCGTAACGTCCGCCTGTCAATACGACAGTATCAAGACCTGCTTCACGAAGTGTAGCAGCTACGTCTAAGTATAACGGATCGCCTAAAGAACCAGGCTCTTTTGTTCTGTCAAGGACAGCCACTTTCTTCACTGTTTTCGGAAGAGCTTTGATAAATGCTTCCGGAACCCAAGGACGATATAGACGTACTTTTACTAAGCCGACTTTCTCACCCTTAGCCATTAAGTAGTCGATGACTTCTTCTGCCACATCATTAATAGAGCCCATCGCTACAATGACGCGTTCTGCATCTTCTGCTCCATAGTAATTGAATAAGTCATAATTTGTGCCGAGCTTATCATTTACCTTATCCATATATTTAGATACGATAGCAGGCAGTGCATTGTATGCTGTGTTACATGCCTCACGATGCTGGAAGAACACGTCTCCGTTTTCATGAGAACCACGCATAGCCGGATGCTCAGGATTTAATGCATGCTCACGGAATTCCTTAACTGCATCCATATTGCACATTTCTTTTAAATCTTCATAATCCCATGTCTCAATCTTCTGAATCTCATGAGATGTACGGAAGCCGTCGAAGAAGTTTAAGAATGGAACCTTTCCTTCGATACTTGCCAGATGGGCAATCGGGCTTAAGTCCATAACTTCCTGAGGATTCGTCTCACATAACATAGCGAAGCCTGTCTGACGACATGCATATACGTCGCTGTGATCACCAAAGATATTCAAAGACTGCGTGGAAACCGTACGTGCAGAAACATCAAACACACATGGAAGCAGTTCGCCGGCAATTTTGTACATATTTGGAATCATCAGTAACAGACCCTGAGATGCTGTAAAGGTCGTTGTTAAAGCACCTGCTGCAAGAGAGCCGTGTACAGCGCCTGCTGCACCTGCTTCTGACTGCATTTCTACTACCTTAACCTGATTTCCAAAAATGTTATCCTGTCCTGCAGCTGACCACTGGTCAACAGTATCTGCCATTGGGCTGGATGGGGTAATTGGGTAAATAGCTGCAACTTCTGTGTACGCATAAGCTACGTGAGCTGCTGCTGTATTACCATCCATAGATTTTTTTGCTCTAGGCATTTTAAATATCCTCCTTCTTTTTTGTCGTATTACGACTTTATATAACAATTTTAGCATTTAATCTGTCGATTGTAAAGATTGTTAGTTGTACAAATCGAAATGCAATTTACAAAATTTTGGAAAAAAAGATGGTCAATCTGCACAAAATCTCTTTTTCGATCATCTGTTCTAGTCATAGTCATCCAAATCCGCAATATTCGTACAACCTCTGATATGTTATCTTATGGTAACAGTTCAGCCCAGTACTTTGCATTTACTGCAAAGTACGTAAGAAAGTGTAAATTGAGCCAAGAGTGAATCCATTCTTCACTCCGTTTCGGTCGGTTCTGAACAAGCGCCACTGGCGCTTAGAACCCCTTCGCGAAGCGAACTTGTTCTGCCAAAGGCTGAACTGTTACATCTTATGCGGGAGGTTGTCCGGTTATGACTTGAATTTATATCCATTTTATGTATAATAATAAAAGCGGTCTGAACTATAAAACTTAGAAAATGAGGATTTGAATATGATTAGTGCAAACAACGTCACATTACGAGTAGGCAAAAAAGCTTTGTTTGAAGATGTGAACATCAAATTTACCGAAGGAAACTGTTATGGCTTAATCGGAGCCAACGGTGCTGGAAAATCTACTTTTTTAAAGATTTTATCAGGAGAACTGGAACCGACCACCGGAGATGTAATAATCACACCGGGCGAACGTCTTTCTTTCTTAAAGCAGGACCATTTCCAATATGATGAATTCAGTGTCTTAGATACTGTCATCATGGGCAATCAAAGACTCTATGATATAATGAAAGAAAAAGACGCCATCTATTCAAAAGAAGATTTTACCGACGAAGATGGAATCCGTGCCAGTGAGCTGGAAGCCGAATTTGCAGAAATGGACGGATGGAATGCGGAATCTGATGCAGCTTCTCTGCTGAACGGCCTTGGCATTGCCACCGAGGAGCATACGTCTTTGATGAAAAACCTGCAGGGTTCTTTGAAAGTAAAAATCCTGCTGGCACAGGCATTGTTCGGCAATCCGGACATTCTGCTCTTAGACGAACCGACCAACCATTTAGACCTTGATGCCATTGCCTGGCTTGAGGAATTTTTGATCAGCTTTGAAAACACTGTCATCGTCGTATCTCATGACAGGTATTTTCTAAATAAGGTCTGTACACATACTGCTGATATTGATTATGGAAAGATCCAGCTATATGCTGGTAATTATGATTTTTGGTATGAATCCAGCCAGCTGTTAATCAAGCAGATGAAGGAAGCGAATAAAAAGAAGGAAGAAAAGATCAAGGAGCTTCAGGAATTTATCTCACGATTTTCTGCAAATGCTAGATCGGAAGAGCACACGTCTGAACTCCAGTCACTAATACAGATC
>CANDMV010000172.1 GCA_947385875.1 uncultured Eubacterium sp.
CTCTGCGCTTTGGAAGCAAGGGCCCCGTCCGGCTTTTTTGAGGCGTTCCTTAATGGAAAGGAGGCGCTTTTATGATGAAAGAAGGTTTTACATGCAGCATTGGAGGGCATATCTCTGACTGTCTGGAATACTATAAGCCAGTGTGGGCGCAGAACACATATGAACAGCACCGCCGGAATCTCCTGTCCCTTGACAGTTTTCTGACAGAACAAGGTTTTTCAGGAAAGGATATTGATGAAGCGATAGTAACATTATGGATCAGGTCCCTGTCCCATCTGGCAGACAGTACATTACAAAGTTATATTTCCTCTGCAAGGCTGCTGTTCGGGTATCTTTCAGCCAGGGGGATATCCAAATGCTATATCCCGCCCGTGCGTCCAGCCGGCCGGGATTATCTTCCACACTATTTTACGGACAGTGAACTGGATGATATGTATGGTATCATTGATGATTACCCAGCCGGGTGCCGCAATAAGCTTCCGTATATAAAGGCGGAGCTCCCGATGATTGTCAGGATTCTTGAAAGCTGTGGGACAAGGATCAGTGAAACGGTTTCACTGCAGATGAAAGATGTAGATCTGGATCTCGGAGTACTGACAATGCTGCACGCAAAGGGAAACAGGGAGCGCTACGTCCCTGTTTCAGACTCGTTATCCCAGATCATGAGAAAATATTGTGCCGCAATGGGCATTACAGGCAGGCCGGATGCCTTTCTTTTCCCAAAGAAGGATCAGTCAGAACATCTTGACAGGCATGATATTGAGAACCGGTTCCCTTACATCCGCAAATGGGCGGGGATAGAGGCCGGCCGGGCCAGAAAGTTCGAAAGAAATATCTGCCGCCACTGCTTCCGCCACTGCTTTGCTATAAAATCATTTAAAAAACTTGAAGCAAATGGCGTACATCTGGATGATGCGGTCCCATATCTTTCGATTTACCTTGGCCATAATAAACTGAAAGGAACAGAGAAATATCTTTCTTTCAGTGCTGAGATGTATCCTGATGAACTGGAAAACTTTGAAAATATCATGGAAGCAGGCCTGCCGGATGATGCCATGTGGGATGACATATATGGGGAGGCGATGGAATGAAAAAAGTATCTGCACTGCTTGTGATGCTGGAAAACTGGCTCACGGAATATCTGCCGGATCAGGAAGGCAGGCGTGCCAACACAATAAAATCATACCGTGACAGCTGGAGGATATTGATCCGCTTCATGTATGAAAGAAAGGGCGTCCCGGCAGACCGTGTGGATTTTAAAGTCCTTGATTACGCAACGCTGACAGAATTTTTTGACTGGCTGAAGGACGGACAAAAATGCAGCACATCAACACGGAACTCGAGACTGGCAGCTGTTATGAAGTTTTCTGAGTATGCACAGAACCGGGATTTAGATGCCGCATCATGCTTCAGGGCAGCGTGTGTGAAACTGCCTTACAAAAGGTTATCTGACGCAAAGGAGAGATCTTATTTCACACAGGCAGAAATAAAAATATTTCTTTCACTGCCTAATGCTAAAGACAAAACGGGATACAGGGATCAGGTGGTGCTTTCTATCCTTTATGCCAGCGGCATGAGGGCCGGGGAAATATGTGCGCTTACTGTCGGGGATGCCAGTTTCCTTCCGGATGGCAGGGCATCCGTCTTAATTCATGGAAAAGGCGGGAAATCCAGACGCATAAAGCTTTCTGAAAAGCCTTCCGCTATGTTGAAAAAGTTTATTTCGTACAGGCGCATTTCCAATCAGCGTGAGCGGCATGTTTTTTCAACGCAGCGCAATGAAATGATGAGTACAAGCGCTTTGGAAGAATTATTCGCAAAATACGTTAAGCGTGCAAAGGAGCAGAATAAGGGGCTTTTCCCCGAAGATACCTATACCCCGCATTCCATGCGGCACACAACCGCTGTTCATATGGTTGAAGCCGGCGTTCCGTTACTGGTAATTAAACAGTTCCTTGGACATGCCCATCTGTCTACGACTGAAATTTATGCAAAAATGAGCCAGTCTACAGTAAATGAAAAACTCAAGGGCTGGGATGAAGAATATTGGCATGACCAGTATATTGATTCATTGGAAGAGGCCAGTGTCAATATTAATAGTCCAGGTAACATACCCGACTTTCTGAGGTAAAATATTATCCTGCACTAAACTCGGAGACATACATGGATTTATATGATTTCTTGTATGTCTCCCTGAATAAATGTACTCACAGGATAATGCGCCTTATGTATGGTAGTGACATAGACGCGGAGCAGCTCGTCAAGTTCTGTGGCATTGTATTCCACCAACCTGCCGTCAAAGTCTATGACCAGGCTCCTGTCCTGGATGTTTACCAACTGAACTGTGTCAATGTCGCCATTGAACACTTCTTTATCGTAGTTATTTTTGATCTGCATTACCTTATCACCGCTGCGGAAAACAAACCCGCTTCGGTGCAGCCCGTCCCCTGCCACGTTCAGCGCCTCCTGCGGTGCAAGGTTCAGGCTGGCAGTGCCTACCGCTTCCCGCTGTATCGATGTAGTCACCTGAATATATTGACCTTATTTTTTAGTTGTGAATATCGGCAACCGCACAATATACCGATACTTGCAATCCGAATTATCCATCTTCTTGGAATTTTTGATAAAAGCTGAATATTCTTTCAGCTTCCTCCTGTTCCCGGCCGCCTTTCCTAAAAGCTTCTAAAAATAATCTGTAAGATTCTTTGCATATATCTGCACTTTCATTAACCGCTATTTGTCCAAGCAAAAAAGGAATATTCAATTTGCATAATTTTTCTTCCAAGGAATTTAAATTTTCTTGTTTGACATCTTTTAAACCTGAGTGACTTGATAATAAAACATGAAGCAAAATAGTTTCGAGAACACACCAGCTTTCATAATAATTCAATTCATCAGATAAAGACTGTCTGACATTCAGAATAGTATCTGCCCATTTTTCCAGAATCACTATTACGGATGTTATCTCTGCCGTGTCCCATTGAAATTCAGTACACTTTTCATGATAAAATCTTATTTTTTGCAATTGCTTATCAATTTCTTGTCGAAATTCTGTAAAATATTCCACACATTTTTCTGAAAAAACTTTTATCTGGGTCATCATCTGCTCTAGAAAATCTTTCTTTGCACACTCCTTTTTTTCTTTATTTCCATATTTTATCTCATAACATTCTATCATTTCAGAAAGTATACGAAAATCGTCAGACGAAATTTCTTTCAACTGCTTTGCTTCTCTTAAAGCATCACTTTGTATACTTCCCGTATTACATACAATGTCTGTCACCAACAGTCTAATATATGCTACCAGCCTTTCTTTTTCATTTCCAGACTTTGTATGCTTCTTTATTATCTCTATTTTTGTTTCATCAGGAACAGCTGCAGAAACTATATTGATATCAATGTATTGAAATGGATCCTGAATTTCATCGTTCGTTCCAGGTTCACAGCAGCCAAAAGGAAAATCAATCCACCTGTCAATTATATTAGTATCCTTTAATTCAGACAGCCGCGAAACAGATGCTTTTACCATTCTATTTATTTCTATGAAGTATGAATCTGGATGTTTTAATATTTCAACTATAAAATCCATTACTTCATAACTTGTATTTGATGAAGCTTTTTCCAACAATGCCGAAACAATGTAAGGTGTTAGCTCTGGTAAAACCGTTGCCAAATTATCTTCCTTCGTTATTCCAGAACGAAGATATTCTTCATTTTTATCACATGCCTTAATACAATGTTCAATCAGTTTATCAGCTGTATTTGAGTTCATATCAGTAAGAACTTCTTTACTCCAAATCTTTGCACATTCTACTATATCTCCATATCTATACGTACATAATAAAGCAAGATAAGGATTACTGTGAACCAAGGCTTTTATAAGCTCTGGAAATTCTTTTGTGTATTCAAAGAAATAGGCAGTCCGAAATACCATACCTGTTTTTTCCATAAATTTAATGACTTGTTCCGGTTCCGCTCCATCAATCAATCTATACACAGCCGTCCCATTTTCATTGAACTTACAGGATATCGTGCGTCGCATCAGATAATCTTTTTCGTATTTCGGATCACAGTCATAACTTTTCAGCATTTTGAGACGGCTGTGACTGTCCTTATCTTTCCCAAAATCAGTTTTTCCCTCAAGGTGCTCATAATATTTCTCTATATTTTCTAACGAATCAATTAAATAAGCTTCTCGTGAGAAATTACGATAATCAATATTATTCCCCATTTGTTTCCTTATAGCATCCAGATATTTTTTCAGCAATAGAATAGCTCTTTCGTAATATCCTAACTCTGCAAGCAAAGAAGAAATATGAAACTCTAATCCAATCCTATACCCTACACTCGACAAATCAATTAAAATATTGGATAAATCTCCACATTCCAGATTGTAAAGCATTTTCATTGCCCGCTCACAGTATAGTCTTTTTTTCTGCGTATCATCTACTTTATTTTCCAGCTTTCCAGCTAACATGTCCCATTGCTGAAACTGACCATGCTCACGGAAATACTCTAGAAGTGAAAAACAAAGTTCTGTATCTTCTTTGCTCCATTTTTCAATTTTGTTAAGATATTTTTCATATGTTTCTGATCTTCCAACTTTTAGCGGCAGTAAACACTGTTTTCTTTTCCAGTCATATTCATAAAGTAATTCTCCGAGTTCATTGATTGCTTCCTTAAAGACTATTTCTTCGTTTAACAGTTCAATTAACGCACCTCCTGGTTCCATATTTTCTTCCATTTTTTCCCGCTGTGAATAAGGGATTATAAACCAATCGATGCTTTCCATTCGTTTGGAACGCCATTCATTTGTGATATTTTGAATAGATTCTATCAATTCTTTCAGCAAATCAGAAGGTATCATATTCAGGCATGATTTATATTTACTATATATAGCACCTATATTTTCTTCATATTCTCTGCCATCCAAAGAATTATCTTCATCATCACCTTTCTGAAAGAATTCCAATGCTTCAAAAAATAATTTTAACCCTTCTTCGTATTGTCCGCTTTCTATACCAATGCAGTCTTTCATATTTATAAGAACAATATTGCGCGAGCTGTACAGTTTCAGCTCCGTTTCCTGCATATCGAATACGCCAATCATATATATTTTAGAAGCTGATTCGTTCCCGAGGTAATCACGGACCCATCCGATCCAGTTTAAAAAATTAGGATCATCTCCAGAAAAACCAATCATGCACATTACATTTTCAATAAGAGCCTGGCGTACTGTATTAACAAATACCGCAAAATCCTGCGGATATTTACGATAATCCTCTTCTGTCAATATAAAAGGACGCGTAGATGGAAAACTGCCATGTAATTTTATGATACGCGGACATCTGGAATACACAAGATCTTCTTTGCTAAGTACAACCTGATATCTTTTATTAAAAACCCTTGCTCTTGTCCGCTCTAAAAGAGTATCATAATTTGTTGTAAAAATGTCTGTCCAATTCAGTTTTAAAAGCGTTTCATGCAGATCGGACGGTTCATATTCTTCATCTGGAAGGTTGTCCAACAGAAGTTTGTCCAATGCAGTCCTACCGAAACACTGCTGTACTTTTCCAGCCAACTTCAGGGCATCATTATAATAACATGGACGCTCTTCGTCACCTGGCATTACTCCATATAATTTTCTATAAAAAACATCACCTAGCTGATTCCAGTCCAGAAATTTTTTTTCTGTATAACGATCATTCTTTGCATTTTTAGAAAATCCACTTCCAACCATAACTACAGCTCGTCCCTGTATCATTCTTTCTGCTATTTCCTGAATGTAGATACGGATATTATCAGGTATCCTTTCTATTATGCACATATTCCTGCCCCCTCAGTCAGATTATCTTTCAGCCTCTACCAGATCACGCACTTCTTTGCAGATTGATTTCAAACTTTCATTTGATCGGCTGATTGAATAAGTTATTGATTTGCAAACTCCTTCTAAAAGATAATAAGCCATTCTTTTTTTGCCAAATGTCCTTATATATTCTACACTGCATCCTCTCTCTGATGCAGAAAAATATAGCTTATCCTCAAAATTGCTGAATTCTCTAGTCATGTTAAGCAAGTCTTCAAATATTAAGTACTGTCTTTTCGTATTTAATAATATATAACTCGGCTCCATATTTAAATTTACATCGCGGAAACGGTCTTCCCTGCATATTTCCATTAAAATACTATCACCGTGAAACATGTCCCATAATTCAATGCCTTTTTCAGTAATAAATAAATGCTCTGAATGTTCTTCGGTACATAAAGTATGTCTGCTCAATACTTTCTTACTTAACAAATAGTTAATTGCTTTTTCAAAATTATTATATTCACTGCTCTTGCCCCATATATTTTCACATATAGCAAGTATATTTTCCTGTTTATTTCTGATAAATTCATGGTTTCCCTGCTGTTTTACAAAATATTTCATAAGCAGCAAATTATAAATTCCATAATCCTCATCTTCTGTATTATATAAAATATTTGGAATCAGATAATCTCTAATTTTAATGGGATTATATACCTGCTCATTTCCACAGGCAAGGGCACGGATACAGGTAATATTATTAAAAAGAAACCCTGGATTTTCATCATATGCATTATCTGCATAACAAAATTGTTTCTTGCGCACCCAAGTCTGGTTGCACATAACTGTTCTATAACATTTTAAAACTAATTTCTTATTATGCATGCACAGACCCAGTATCATTCTCTGATATTTTCGATTGAATCTAGTATTAAAAAAATCCAGCGCTTCTTTAACATTCTGAAGAGCCTGCATATCAAACCCATGCTCTCTCATCCATACCTCTCCAAGTGCTTTCGCATAATCAAATCCTGCATCTAATAATCCCTGAATATTAAAATTTTTTGATTTTTGTACAGTTATATCAGAAATCAAATTATTTTTATTCAAGAGATGCCAATACGTTGAGTTATTTATTGCAAATATTGTTTTCGTATGATATCCTTTATATTTGATTTTGTTATAATTACGGATACATTTATCAATTTTATCAGCAATTTCACTATATATGTTTTTACTTATAACATTGTCGCAAATTACGATCAAATCTGAGATTTGCTGAGACAATAACAAATAATATTTTAACTTTAACATATAATAAGTAAATGGTTTTGTTTTTTTGAGATCTTCTATCTCAGTCATATATACAGAATCATCCAGCCCCTTTTCCAGCCATGAATGAGACAGTGCACTCTTTTTTGTTTCCAAAATAAAAGCATAAAATTTACTATAATTTCTTATAACGTATTCACTTTCTTCTATATATGCTTCTTCATAATATTCACATACTTTTTTTATCTCTTCGGCAAAATATTTTATATCGTTCCCATTTTCTAAAATACCATTTCCATCACCTGAAAACATAATCAGCAGTTTATGATTTTCTATTTTAAAAGTATCCTGTACGGAGATTGAAAAATACTTTCTTAAAAACTCTGTTTTTCCTATACCATCATCACCCGTAAAAACTAAATACTGCATATCATTTTTCTGCAGAAAGGAATCAAATACAGCACACTCTTTTTCATCTTCATCATATGAGATATCATTCAGTCTGTCTTCAGAGAGCAAGAACTCAATAGCATGTAAACATTCTTCAGAAATAGGATTTTCACTTGAATCTTCTTTTATTATGTCACCCACAACAATATTTATTTTAGACTGTTCCATTCGAACCTCCTTTATGCAACACTTTCTTTATTGTTTTGTTGCAATTATTTTGTTCTTATATATTATACTTTATTTTATTTTATCTGTAAATATGTCTAATGCATTTAAAAGAGTAGAAGCTCCCTCATGCACTTTGTGCATTTTGCACAAAAAATCACTCTTTTTTTCTGTAACAAGAAAACGAAAACATTATTGTAATCTGTTGAAAAATTTGGTACAATTTATATCATCTAATTGTAAGGAGGCTTACCCTATGATGATAAGCGAAAATGAAGTTCGTCCTGTTATTTCAGATCCTTCTTTCACGGAGGAATGCTCTGACAGGCATAATGATAAGAATAAAATTTGCCCTTCCATCCCAGATCTTGATTTAATGGAGGATGCCCCTGATTTGCATAATATCTTGGGAAAACATCTACAACAGGAACGAGAAGCAAGAGGAATGACAGTACGGCAGTTGGCTGCAAAAGCAAAACTCAGTTATTCAGAGTTATCGCGGATTGAAAACGGAAAAACAGCAACGCCTTCTACTTTACGCAAACTGAGTCCTTATTTATCTATACCAATAGATATCCTCTTGTCAGAGGCAGGATATAGTTTCCAGACAGATCGAAATGGCCCCATCTATGTTGACTTCGATGGAAACGAAATCAGTCTGGAAGAAAAGGCGCAAAAAATTTATTCTAAAAATGTTGAATTCTTTTTCCAGCTTGATCACTGGATAGAACAATGTAACAATGAAGATATAGACCTTGTTTTAAAGTTTCTTCAAATCATTGAGCGCAAAAATTGTATGATAGAAGATTCCAATGACCAGACACAGGCAAAAATAAGTTTTTTAAAATTATATAATGGGCTTCAGTCATTAGTTCAAGCTGGTTCAACTTTATAGTTATCATAAATTCATGAAAGGAGGGTTCATACCAATGCAGCATTTATTTAGCCGCATCACTTAATATAAAAGGAGGGGAAATTATGAGTGATCAGGATATTCGGATGACGGAGGGGTTCGGCATCAATCCTATAATAAAAAAAAGATTAGATAGCCAGGAAATCCATTCAGTCAAAGAATTGATAGAAGAATTTTGGAAAACGAAATCATGTCTGGCATCTATTGATTATGGTAATCGTAGAGCATATATTCCACGAGTCCACAAAACAAAAGATTTTATTAAAATTTATGTTTGTAACAAGATACATCTTTCGGATTATAAGCTTCAAATTGCAATTGCTGCTTTGAAAAGCATGAACGGTGATTATGATAGACTTCCCGACTCAGCAGCCGATGATAGCATATTGTTATCTTGCCGTATTAGAACTATCAACAATCTGGAAGCGCAAGAAGCAAAATGTTTCTTGAAATGGCTTTTTGATGAATATGGAATTACTTGAACGATACGAATATATTCTATAGCTATCCATAAAAGCAGCCGGGCTGATAGCTTGGCTGTTTGTGGTAGCCCGTAATCCTTAGATGGTATTACTGAGCATTTTTTTGTTCTCTGTTTCTTTCTGTGGAGTTCACAGACATATCTTTCTGGCATGTCCAGTTCCTCAAAGCCACTTCCCCTGACTTTTCCTACATCTACGGTTAAGGTGAAACTTTCATTTATCACTATCAGGCTCACAGGCGTCATCCGTTTCTGTGTTTTAACGGCATTATCAGCACTTTTTTACGGAAGATTCGCGAAATGGATTCCTTATTGCAACAAAGATTTCGATTAGTTTATGACTCTACTGTTGCAAAAATTCCAGACAAAGTATCTTTTTCTTCCCATGTGTATCTTCGAGGTGATAATGATTTATCATCGTCTGATATTTTCAAGATTTGCAAAGATAGTGAATCCAAATATATTATCCAACTGAAAACACCAAAACACTACTGATACTTAAAAAAACATTCTGCCATACAAAAAACATCGTCGATTATACAGTCACATATGGCAAGTTTGAATACCAAATGCGTTCATAATCTCATTCCTGCCATACCCTGTATCCAGAAGTAAACAAAACTGCTAATATGCTGTCCATCATTTAACTTAACAATATATATTGCTACATTTTTCAGTTTAAATTATGTGATGTTATAGTGCAACATATCAGATATGATTACGATTTACTTTTCCAACGCAAACACAATAAGAATCAAAATTATAAATAACCTGTCTTCCCCCCCCAAAAAATATAAATAATCTCTCAGAATCTCCAAACCAGTAAATTTAAGGCTTCCAGATTCCATTTTTATTAAAATCCCCCACTTTTTTGCCCAAAACACTTGACAAATCCATCAAAAAATGCGGCGCTTCGCGCCAGTTGATCAAGAAATACCGTCCTCCTACAGCGGTACTACATTTTTTGACTGGAGGCGATTTTATGTTACCTGTTAACTGCGGCAGCCATAAAACATAGTAAAGGCTATGTTTATTTCTTATGTCTTTTTTATCTTTTTTGCGCTCTACAGATAATATTTACTTATCAAAGTACACTGCCGGAGTTTTGTCGGCTTGACTACTCAAATCTTCGAGAGATCATTAAGGAACGCCTCAAAAAAGCCGGACGGGGCCCTTGCTTCCAAAGCGCAGAG
>CANDMV010000173.1 GCA_947385875.1 uncultured Eubacterium sp.
TAAACACAGAATGCTTAGGGATTCTTAGCATTCTGGAAAAGTCGCCAGAAGACGGAACCGCTCCCCTCACCCGGCGTCCGCGCAGCCAATATGTAACACCCTATCTGAATTGTTACATACTGGCAAAGCTTAGTAAAGATATTGCTTCACACCCCAGCCAGAAATCGTTTGCGCCGCGAAAAGTAACGACAGAAGAGGTTTGAAAACATTGTAGTAGACAGAATCAAGAGATCAGGGTACAATAATAGCACGACACACAAAACTTTCATACAAAAGAAAGGAGTATATACTACTAATGGGGAAAAGTGAAGCAATACTGAAGTTGTGTGAAAAAAAACAAATCCGAATGATTGACTTTAAGATGACGGATATTGACGGGAGATGGCGCCATATCACGATTCCCGTAGAGAGGTTTGGTGAAAATACCTTTACGCAGGGAATCGGATTTGACGGCTCTAACTATGGGTACGCGCCGATTGAAAAAAGCGATATGGTATTTCTGCCGGATCCGGATACAGCTTATGTGGATCCATTCGCGGAAGTGCCTACGTTAACGATGTGCGGCAATGTGTGTACCATCGGACAGGGAGAGAATCAGCCGTTTGATCAGTATCCGAAAAACGTAAGTCTGCGGGCAGTCGATTATATGCGGGAGCATGGAATCGCGGACAGGATGCTGATCGGGCCGGAGTTTGAGTTCTATCTGTTCGACTGCGCACGTTATGAGGTGACTGCGCAGCAGTGCGGTTATAGGATTGACACCAGACAGGCAGAGTGGAACTGCAGGCTGCATGTACCGGGAAATAACGGATATGAGGTATCCAGCAAGGGCGGCTATCATGTGTCAGCTCCGCAGGATGTAGGCTATGATCTGCGAAGCAGGATGTGCATGATGATGGAAGACTGGGGAATCAAGGTAAAATACCATCATCACGAAGTAGGCGGCCCAGGACAAATGGAAATTGAGGTAGAGCTGGCAGACATGCCGGATATGGCGGACAATACCATGATTACAAAGTATATCATTAAAAACATGGCTGCACAGGACGGGAAGACTGCTACATTTCTGCCAAAACCGATATATCAGGAGGCAGGCAGCGGTATGCATGTGCATATGCTGCTGTTAAAAGATGGAAAGCCGCTGTTTTATGATGAAAACGGGTATTCGAAGCTAAGCCGCACGGCGCATTATTTTATCGGCGGACTGCTGCGTCATATTGCGTCCCTGTGTGCATTTACGAATCCATCTACAAATTCTTTCAAACGCTTAGTGCCGGGGTATGAAGCGCCGGTTACGATCGGCTATGCGACCTCAAACCGGAGTGCGGTCATTCGAATTCCGGCCTATGCGAAGACACCGGAAACAAAGAGGTTCGAGCTGCGTAATCCAGATGCAACCGCCAATCCTTATTATGCTTATGCAGCAATATTGATGGCAGGGCTTGACGGCATCGAAAACGAGATTGATCCGGCGCAGAATGGCTGGGGGCCGTATGATTTTAATCTCTATACGCTGTCCAAAGAAGAGCAGAGCAAGATTAAAGGGCTGCCGAAATCTTTGGGAGAAGCATTAGATGCCTTGGAAGCAGATCACGATTATCTGACCAAGGGCGGCGTATTTCCGCAGCGGCTGATTGATATATGGGTAGCACGCAAGCGTGAAGAATTAAAGCAGCTGGAAATGATTCCAAATCCAGCAGAATTTAAGATGTATTATGATCTGTAATTAAAAGACCCGCTTAAAAATAACGGGATGCTTTGTAACAGCTCAAATGCAGCATTTTTTGGCTATGCGGACGTGGCTGTGACAGCCGCAGAGGCCCAGCCGTTATGTATAAATGGTTTCATGTAATGCATGTCACGAACAGCTGAGAGAGGGAATCTGCCCGGTCTGTCGGCGGCTTTGGAAGAATGCTTAGGGATTCTCAGCATTCTGGAACGGACGCAGGCAGACCGGGCAGATTCCCTCTCTCAGCGTCCTCGCGGCCAATATGTAACACTGTATCTGAACGGTTACAAAATATTAAGATAATGACATAATGCCGGGAGGCAAAAGTCCTGTTTAAATCAAATTGTATTATTTGTTTATAAATTGTACATGTATAGCTTTTTAATTCTTTGTTTATTGCTATGTTGTTTAGAAAAACGAAAATATAACATATTCAACTTGAAAACAATTCATACAATTTATCATAAAACAATCTTTTGCCCATGGCATCATAACATTGGGTGTGGAAAGTATCATTTTGACAAAACTGTCTTTTTCTGCTATGCTTCATTCATATTAAGATTATCAGCATACATATTCTTTTATTACTTAACATGATCAGTATCTCATAGCAGTATTTTAGCTGTAAGAAAATACCTGCTTTTATAAGGAGATTTTATGTCTTATTATATTACTTATGGCGAATTTCAGCGCCATATGAAAGAATATTACGAACGCACCGGCAGCCGTATGCAATTTCCGGAAATGACAGATTATTTATACCACAAAGGACTGCTCCTGACTGAGCGTCCATGCACGCTTCCCTCCGGCACGATGTTTGCTCCTATGCCTGATGAAGAATTTGAGAAGGTCATGGATTCTATTGTACTTACAATAACTCCAAATCTACAGCCAGCCAACGTAGTCAATGAAGCTGATATTATACCAACTGCCCGCGATGTGTTTATCATTCATCATCTTAGATACACACGCCCTTATATGCATATGCACAACTATTTTGAAATCAACTTTGTGGCATCGGGCTCCTGTTCTTTTTATTTTCAAAAAGAACACCGTATCCTGCGGGAAGGTGAGGTCTGTATCATTGCCCCGGATTCCATGCACGACCTGCTGATCGAAGATGACTCTACTGTATTCTGCATCATGCTTAGAAAAAGTACATTTAATACTGCATTTTTTTCACTGCTTTCGCAAAAAGATCTGCTGGCGCATTTTTTCCGTACGATGCTGCTAAGTGATACCCATCCAAATTACCTTTTGTTTTTTGCAAAAGATGCCTACTGGCTGAAAAATATCATACACAATGCGACCGGCGAATGCTACAAATCAGACCCATACAGCAATACCTGCTGCATTAACTGGATCAATCTGATGTTTGCTACGCTGCTGCGCAATTACAGCCAGACACTGCAGTTTTATAATTATCAGATGGGTTCTGATTTTACTTTAGTGCTGCAGTATATCCAGCATAATTACCGGACGCTGACACTGTCTTCGCTTGCTGAATTTTTCCATTACAGCGAGCCCCACTTATGTACGCTGATTAAGCAAAATACCGGCTATAATTTTTCAGAGCTTGTCCGGCAGCTGCGTATGGCAGATGCTGTCAGCCTGCTGACAAATACGGAGCTTAAAATCAGCGAGGTTGCCAACCGGATCGGCTACAATTCAGCAGATCATTTTTCAAGAATCTTCCGGCAGACTTATGGCATGTCTCCACAGGAATTTAAGAAAACGCATTTACGAAAAAATGACTCCTTTATACCCTTTGTATAATATATGAAAAAAGCTGCCTTTAGCTCTTAATCATAATCTGTCGGATGCACTGCTTCGGATAAATTCGACACAACGAAGCACCCGGAACTTATCTCTCAATCATATACCTGTCGAATGCACTGCAGACTGACGGCTAATAGAAAGGGGCTGCCGCGCTAAGTAAAATATATACAAGATATAGCAGATATAAAAATATTTATCTGCTATATTTTGTTGTATTTTTCTTAGTGCGACAGCCCCAATTTATTTCAATCATCTGCTTATGAATTCTTTTTTCCAAGCACTACAGATAATGTCATTTCCTGATAACCGCTCTCTGATGCTCTCTGAAGAACGACCTCTACCTCTGTGCCTCCTTCATAATAAGCCAGCCTGCTCTGCAGTGTCTTCATAGTCTGTACTTCTTTTCCATCAAACTTTGTGATAATATCACCAGCCTTAATGCCATACTGGTCTGCTGCCGAGCCCTTGATGACTTCTTTGACAAAGACGCCTTCCGGCATATTATAAGCCTCTGCGATCTGGGATGTGACATTTTCTCCGTATATTCCCAGATATGCTGCCTTATCCTCGGATACCTCTTCTTTCGTAATCAGATCTTCAATTACCTGCTTTGCCAGATTCGAAGGAATCGCAAAACCCATGCCTTCTACTGTCGTGTCGCTGTATTTAGAAGAGTTGATACCGATGACTTCACCGCTGGCATTTAAAAGTGCTCCGCCGCTGTTGCCAGGATTGATTGCTGCGTCTGTCTGGATTAAGTCATTTGTATAAGATTCTCCCGTCGTGTCATCCTGAATCGTTACCTCACGCTCTACCGCGCTGATATATCCGACTGTGACAGACTGGCCATATCCTAATGCATTACCGATCGCAATCGCCCTGGATCCTACCTTCACATCCGAATTGCCCAGTGTAGCGACCTTGATTGCATCTAATGTATCCTTATCAATATCGGATTTTTTCACCTGTACAACTGCGAGGTCTGTACTGGCATCTGTCCCTTTGATTTCTGCTGCTACAGACTTGCTGTCAATAAACTGAATCGTCAGCGTATTTGACTGGGATACGACGTGGTTGTTCGTAGCAATATATAAATAATCATTATCTTCACTTACGATAATACCGCTGCCTGCGCTCGGTACTTCATAATTCTGTACCTGACCAAAGAAATTTCTGGACTGTACCACGCTCATATTTGTAATGGCTACGATTGACGGCATACAGTCTTCTACAATTCCCTCCACCCCCTCACTCATACCTGTGGAAGCAGGCCGCACTGTCTGTTCTGAGCCATCTGTTGTATGCAGTACTTCTCGATCCTGCTCGACTGTATCCTCTGCCTTCTGATCATTCGTACCAAGCAGTCCGCCCACCAGATAGCTAGAGCCTTCAAATGTCGTTCCTGCTACTAAGCCAAAAATAAGCGCTATCGATGCACACTTAGCCAGCTTAATGCCAAATCCTGAGCTGCTGCCTGCATGTTTTTCGGCACGTCTTCTGGCACGTTCTTCTCTTTTCTGCCTTTTTGCTTCGTTCTGGCTGTTCCAGCTGCTCTGCTGGCCTGCGTTTCCGTATATACTGCTATATGAATGATTCGTGCCAGACTGTGCACTGTCCGCATTTGACTGGGTACCATTATATGCATTTGTACCGCCGGTCTGTGCACCGTTATATGCGCCGCCTGCATTATTTGCACTGCCATACGCGTCACTGCCGCCTGTCTGTCCGCTATTATATGTGCTGCCTGTCTGTCCACCGCCATATGCATTTGCGCTGCCCGTCTGTGTATGATTATATGCACTGCTGTCCGTCTGGGTATTATGATATGTGCTGCCTGTCTGTCCACTGCCATATGCATTTCCTAAATCAGACTGCCCACTGTTATAAGAGCTGCCTGTCTGACTGTTATATGCATTTCCCGCAGCTGACTGCGACTGGCCATAGGAATCATTCTCTCTATATTGGTATGCGCCGTTTGCATTTGACTGGGTATCATAGGCGCTGCCGGTATTCATCTGGCTGTTCTGATAGCCGCCTGCATTTGACTGGGTATCATAGGTACTGCCTGAAGAGCTGCTGTTATACGCACTCGCGGTATTCTCATCCGCGCGCCATATATTGTTCGGATTTTTCTGCTCCTGATTAATATAGCTGTAGCCATATGCTGAGCTGCTTTCCTGCCGGCTGTTCGCATTCGCCGCGTCAGAAGCGCTTCCTGCATTTGTATTCGTGTTTGTGTTATTTTCATTATAGTTTTGATTGTTTTCCATAGTGTGAAACTCCTTTCTGCTTCCTGCTTTCACTATCAGCCTGTTACTTCTTGTTCTATATTCATTTGATTGATTTGCTGTTTGTTGTTTACAAGTAGCAGTTTATCTTTAAATTGTGTTTCTTTTGTGATTAAAGTTCCACAAAATCGTGAATTTATGTGTCTTTTTTGTGTCTTTTACAATCGACGGCTTATTTCTTGTGATTTTCTTGTAATTTTTCTTCCTCAATACTTTTCGATCAGCTTTACAACAGCCGTATTTGCGTAGGTCAGCGGTTCATTGTGTATAAAAAAAACAACCCTGTTAAAAGGAGCATACAGCGTTTCCAGAACATCTCCTTCATACGGATTGACGATGTTGGCCAGAGGCTGTCCGATTTCCACTTCCTGACCTGCCTTTACCAGAGGTTCAAATATTCCGGATTTCGCTGTTTTTATAAGAATCAGCTCTTCATCATGCACAATCTTTGAACATAAATGATCCGGCACACTGTATTTTATTATACCCTGCCGTGATAAAAAATTCATCACTGCCAGAACAGCCTGTCCCGCACTGTTTTGGTCAATGCGCGAGGTCGTGGAGGTATACAGCGAAAAAGCCTGTGTTTCCCACACCTGCCAGTTATAATTTAGTGTTGCAGTATCATAAGGCCGTACTTTGCGGATCACCACATACGGCAGTCCAAACTGCTTTGCCAGATCCGGGCTGCTGAATCCCTCATCCATAAGCCGCACATGAGGTACAAAATCACCCGGCATATAAAAGGATGTAAACTGAATGCCCAGCTGATATTTTGAAATTTCACAAAACACGCCATCCGCTATTCTCTGGGTAGTTTCTCCCAGATGATAACCCGGAAACATCCTGTTGATGTCCGTATTGTCTGTTGACCAGAATCTTTTCTGAATATTCATGGAATACGGATTGATAGAAGGCAGGATTAAGATCTTATGCCCGTCTGCAATCCGCCCCTCCTCTTCAAGCTGTTTCATTTTCTTTATCAGCCTGGAACAGCAGTAAATCTGCTGCACTTCATTTCCTCTGGAGCTGCCGACAATACAGACAGATTTTTCCCCGATTCCGAATTCATAGCCCATAACACGGAACGTATCTCTGTACAAGCCTTTCATTTCATAAATAATCCTCTTATTCATAGCCGCATACCTCCTTTTTCAGCAGCCGTCCCATCAGGGAGCCCTCGACGACGATCGGATAATCCCTTATTGTAAACAGCATACCATCTTCCGGGGCCAGCACCTCATCCAGTACTTTTCCGCACAGAGGGTCTACAATACGCCCTATGATTTCATCCTTCCTAAGCCTTGCACCATGCTGCACAGCCGGGATAAATACGCCTCCCACACTGGCATTCAGATAGATGACATCCTCCGGATTCCTTGAAATAATCGGTTTTCGAACCGGATTGACATCCCCGCTCCAGATTCCCAGCTCCTTCATCAAACGAAAGATTCCGTCTACCATCTGGTTTCCATACTCCTGCGTAATGCGCATTCCGACTCCCATCTCCACCACCAGCGTCGGTGTTTTGATGCTGTTTAAGCTATAGGCAAAGGTAGACTCTAACACCGTACTTGCTCCATGTACCCATATCAAATCCACATTGCTTATCTCCGCCATCGGGACAAGCGTATCCTGATGCAGCTCGTTTATGCGTATCTGCGGTATTTCCGTCAAGTAAATATTGCTGGCATGAATATCCAGCACGCAGTCCGAGCCTGCTACATCCTCCATAATCCGGGCAACCACATATTCCATCATACTCCCGTCAAGATCTCCCGGAAACAGCCGATTCATATCCAGGTCAAAAGCAGGAATCCCCCTGGTAATAGAATCAATCCCCAGAGGGTTCATTGCCGGATAAAGATCTACAATCCCGGACAGATGTTCCATGTGCTGCTCCATACGGCGCTGCAGCTCAAAACATACATACTGCCCCTCTAGCTCATCACCATGAATGCCGGTCACAATGCTTATGCGTTTCATGCCATCTATCAAATGATCCGGCGTCACCCGCTTTTTCCTGATTTCCAGAGTCTCGTCTACAGGCAGCCCTACAGACGCTATTGTCTTTATCATGTTATACTTCCCTTTCTCTTTTTTCCACCAGAACAGAAATCTTCTGCACCTGTGTTCCTCCATTCCACATCAGGCCGCGGTTAATTGCACAATCTGCCGAATCCCTGCCATGTCCTAATTTTATATAATTGTCCCGTACAAGGCAGTCATTGGTAGGATCAAACGCCAGCCATCTGCCGTCACAGAGCGCTTCCACCCATGCATGGCTTGCACCCTCGCCAATAATCAGCCCGCATACATAGCGGGCAGGAATCCCCGCCATCCGAAGCAGCGTAATATATATGTGCGCATAATCCTGACAGACGCCCCTGCCTAATTCCCATGCCTCCTCTGCTGTCGTATGGATATTGGTAATCCCTGATTCATATGAAAAATCACTGTGCAGTCTGTGCATCAGCTCTACACACACTTCACAGCCATTCCCAAGTGCTGAAAAATCATGCGACTTGTAATACTCTGACAGTCCTGATCCAGTCAGACACTTTCCATAGGGAACACGAAACATCCCTATTTTTTCCTCTGCAGCCTCCTCCTCATAATCTGTCTGAAGTATTTCTACATCACCGGCTATGCGGAAAATAAACTGCTTATGAGGCTTCGTTTCACAGCCATAGATCTGCCTGTTGCCAAAAGAATCCTCTCCCATGGAGTATTCTGTCTCAGGCAGTATGGAAAATTCCATTCCCAGCAGATGCTGTCTTGCATCTTCCCTTGGAATGCATTTAATCGTATAATAACATCTGTCCACATACTCCTCATATTTTATTTCCATTTGATATGCAAAGTGCAATACTGTCACAAAACCACTCCTAACCTGCAGCACCATTACTATCCACGGCTGCCTGCCGCCCATAGCAATCGCAGCTTACTATATCACTGCCTCAACATTTGATACAATTTTATAGTAATCTAAAACAGGGTGTTCTACAAGACCTTTTATCTCCTCCAGCTTTGCCGTGTCATAATGCAGCCCGCTCCTTTCCACCCTGGGAACCATACGGCACACTTCCCTTATCAGTTCTTTGCCGGATACCCCCAGACGTGCATACAGGTCTATCCGTTCAATGCGTTTTCCTGCTTTAATCATATTTCTTATCTGCTCAGAATCAATCTGGTCGTCTGCAATCCCCCAGAATGACAGGATATGATCCATAATATACTGAAGCTCAATCAGCGGAGAGCTGCTTAACGCTGCTTTGTTCATATCATACATAGCAAGCTGAATATAAGAAAGCGCTTCCGAACCAATGCTTTCTCTAAGTACAATGGCATTATCATATGCGCGGTTCAGATTGCTGATAATCGAATCCGGATTTTGGGCATCGAAAGGATAACGACTGATAAAATCCTCCTTCGATGCATAAATATTTGGTATGTCAATGGATTCACAGAATTTCTGATAACTGTCAATCGTCTCATCGATCATCTCATCAAAGCTCTTGGAATAGAAGCGAAGCGTCGTATATACACGTTCTGTGTATCTTCCAAGCCAATATAAGTGGTCTGCCTGTTCTACTGATATAATACCCATGTGTCTTTAAACCCTCCTCCCTGTGATGAGTTTACAATAAAAGAATCTGTATTTCTGGAAAATCTGGTAAGACCGCTTTTCCAGACAATCGGCTCCTCTGCCATCAGGACAAACGCCCGCAGGTCTGCCTTTCTTGGCACAATCTCTCCGCGCTCTACAATATCCAAATCCTGAAAATCAATAACCTCCTGCGCAATAAACCGCCTTGGCTCCCGCTTAAGCAGTGCGATAAAATCCTGTTTCTGCTGCTTTGTCATAGTACTGCCAAATACAACTCCATAACCTCCTGCCTCAGCCACATCTTTTAACACTAAATCATCAAAATGATCCAGCACATACTTCATGTCATCTTCATAAAACGGCAGATATGTAGGTGCATTGCTAAGAATCGGTTCCTCATCCAGATAATACTGAATCATCTTCGGGACAAAATAATAGATGCCCTTGTCATCCGCCACGCCATTTCCCGGTGCATTGAGCAGCGCCACATTGCCCTTTCGGAACACCTCATAAATATGCGGAATTCCAATCAGAGACTCCGGGTTAAAATTCATCGGATCCAGATACTCATCTGAGATTCTCCGATATACAGCCCCGACTCTTTCTCTGGCCCCGTCAGAAGAAATATAATATAGGTGATCTTTCTCCACGACCAGCTCAGAGCCTGACGCAAGATGCGCCCCTGTCTTTTCCGCCAGATAGGAGTGTTCAAAGTATGCGGCAT
>CANDMV010000174.1 GCA_947385875.1 uncultured Eubacterium sp.
AGACGTATCTGCACAGGCCGTATGAATATTTTCTGACGGCAAATTCAGGAGAGATTATCCGGGTGATTACAGATGACGTGAAAGTGTCGTTCAGTATGCTGATGTTCGTACTGCAGTTTCTGACTGAACTGATTGTCAGCATTACGCTGCTGCTTGCTGTGATAGCGATTGACTGGCAGATGGCGCTGATTATCATGGTGGTGCTGGCGATTGAAATGCTGATTATTTATAAGATCATTAAGCCGGTTCTGCAGAGGGCCGGCATTGACCGCATGAAGATGGAAGCGATGGCGAACAAGTGGACGCTGCAGTCGATTATGGGGATAAAAGAGATCAAAGTATCCAGAAAAGAAGATTTTTTTCTGCGCCAGTATTCAAAATATGCACAGCGCTCTGTAGCAGCTGAAAAATTAAGAACCGTGCTTGACAACCTGCCAAGGATTCTGATCGAAACATTTACGATTGCGGCTATGTTAGTGTCTATGGCAGTCCTGATCAGGCATGGCAGGAGTCTGGAGCAGCTGATGCCGCAGCTGTCCGCATTTGCTGTCGCGGCGGTAAGAATCCTGCCTTCTGCGAACAGAATCAGCAGTGCTGCAAATGCTATGGCTTTTACAGAACCTGTCTTAGATAAAACGATTGAGAATCTGACTGCGATCCGTGAATTAGAAGGGTGGACAGAGAATGTCGGCCCTGCGGGGCATCTGCTATTTGAAAAAAGGTGTGAGCTGCATCAGATCACATTTGCCTATCCAAATGCGGAGCAGGAAGTATTAAAAAATGCGGATATGGTCATACCGTTTGGCAGGTCGGTAGGAGTGATCGGGACTTCTGGAGCCGGAAAGACGACTGCGGTGGATATTATGCTCGGTCTTCTGCATCAAGCAGAGGGGGATGTTCTGGTGGATGGAAAGAGCACGAGAGATCATTATGCAGACTGGCTGTCGATGATTAGCTACATTCCGCAGATGATCTATATGCTGGATGATACCATTCGGGCCAACGTAGCATTTGGCTGTGAGGAAAGCGAAATTGACGACAATAAAGTGTGGGAAGCGCTGGAAGAGGCACAGCTGAAGGAGTTTGTCGAAAGTCTGCCGGACCAGCTGGATACAGAGATCGGTGAAAGAGGAATTCGTGTATCCGGCGGCCAGCGTCAGAGGATTGGAATAGCCAGGGCATTATATACAGATCCGAAGCTGCTGATTTTTGATGAAGCGACATCGGCGCTTGATAATGAGACGGAGGCGGCGGTCATGGAATCTGTCAATGCGCTTCATGGCAGGAAGACAATGGTAATCATTGCGCACCGGCTGACGACGATTCAGGGGTGTGATCTTGTTTATCGAGTAGAGGATGGGAGGATTGTGAGGGAGCGCTAGTGCTCCCTCCGGACAGAAATTAGAGTTTATCACAGCCTGATTCACGCCATTGCTGCGTTAAAATTTCTAGCCGATGGATCCACATCGTCATGTTTGCAGCTTAAATCGCACAGTAAATAAGTTCGTCTTCTGTATTTGGGCCTGTTTTACCGTGTATTACAAATGCAAATTCGTATTATTTTGATTTTTCAAACACGTTCTAGCATACACCGACACGTTGAAAGAAGGGGAGATGGGTACGTGCATTTTTCTGTGATTATTCCGGTTTATAACGTAGAGGATTATTTAGAGGAGTGTATAGATTCTGTTTTAGGCCAGAGAGATGTCGATCTGGAAATTCTTTTGGTAGATGATGGTTCTACGGATAATTCCGGGCAGATCTGCGATGCGTATGCCTGCAGATCTGCTTGTATTCAGGTATACCATCAGCCGAACAGAGGACTTTCTGAGTCGAGAAATGCAGGGATCCGTCATGCCGGCGGGGATTATCTGCTGTTTATAGACGGCGATGATTTTATCAAAGAAAATTCGCTTCCAAAAATCAAAAGAGACATTGCGGCAGCAGGATTTCCCGATGTGATGTTTTTGGAATGTATGAAAGTGATCTGTTCGTCTGATGGCAGAGTAAAACGGCGGGTTCCAATGATGGATGGCATCACAGCGCAGGTAAATGGTTATAATCATAATCAGCTGGCAGAATATATCGCGCATCTTCCAAAGTATCCCGCATCAGCCTGCACGAAAGCCGTAAAGCGGAGCTTTCTTCTGGAAAAGCAGTTATTTTTTAAAAAGGGGCTGTATCATGAAGATTTGGAATGGTCTGCGCGATTGTTTTTGTCTATGGGATGTGCCGGATACTGTGGTCAGGATTACTATCAGTACCGGCAGGGACGGAAAGGGTCGATTTCTTCCGCGTTAAGTGCAAAACATGCGGCAGATAAGATGCGCATTGCCCAAAAGTGGACGAGGGAGCTTACACAGCACAGGCAGAAGGAAGAGAAGCTGCTGCTTATGAGTATGATCGAATATCTGTTCCGCTTTCTGCTTGCAGAGCAGTATATGATTCCCGTGAGGTACAGAAGGAATTATAGGGGTAAGATTCGAAAATGCAGTATGCTTTTGGGAATCCGCAGGGATCGTACAAGCAGAATCATAAGGGCTGTATATAGGCGCTGCGGTGTGCGAATGACAGGGATGCTCTTATGGATTTATTTAGAATTACATATGTGTATATCAAAAGCAGAATTAGGCCGGAGAATAATGCTCCATGCAAAAGCTGATCAATCTTTAATCGAACAAATATTCGAAAAAATTCTTTACACTTTTTTATATTTTGTGTTATACTAGAGCGTGTTTGAAAATATAACATGGAAATAACAAAGGGGTATGAAGAATGGCGGACAAAGAAATATATGACGAGGGCAGTATTTCCATACTGGAAGGCTTAGAAGCTGTCCGAAAGAGACCAGGTATGTACATCGGCAGTGTTTCCAGAAAAGGCCTGAACCATTTAATTTACGAGATTGTGGACAATTCCGTGGACGAGCATCTGGCCGGGGCATGTGATACGATCTGGGTGACGCTGGAGGCAGACGGTTCGTGTACAGTAGAAGATAACGGGCGCGGGATTCCAGTCGGGATGCATCAAAAGGGTGTATCGGCGGAACGAGTCGTATTTTCTACACTCCATGCAGGAGGGAAGTTTGACAGCTCCGTCTATAAGACAAGCGGCGGTCTGCACGGTGTAGGCTCCTCGGTGGTAAATGCGCTGTCTACGTATCTGGATGTGGAGATCAGCCGAGAGGGCTACATTCATCATGACCGTTACGAACGCGGCAATCCGGTCGTACAGCTGGAAAGCGGCCTGCTGCCTAAAATCGGCCGCACGAAGAATACTGGTACAAAGATTAATTTTCTGCCGGATCCAGAGATTTTCGAAAAGACCAGGTTTAAGGAAGATGAGGTCAAAAGCCGGCTGCATGAGACTGCTTATTTGAATCCGGCTCTTACGATTATCTATGAGGATCAAAGAGGAGAAGAGCCGGAGCATGTACAGTTTCATGAGCCGGACGGCATCATCGGATTTGTAAAGGATCTAAACCACAATAGTGAGACGATTCATGATGTCGTATATTTCAAAGGAGAATCTGACGGCATTACGGTTGAGGCCGCATTTCAATATACGAATGAATTTCATGAAAATATCATGGGTTTTTGCAACAATATTTACAATGCAGAGGGCGGCACGCATATTACGGGCTTTAAGACGGTCTTTACATCTGTTATGAATCAGTATGCCCGCGAGCTTGGCATTTTAAAAGAAAAAGATGCCAATTTTACCGGAGCAGATGTCCGCAACGGGATGACGGCTGTCATATCGATCAAGCACCCGGACCCGCGTTTTGAGGGACAGACGAAGACGAAGCTGGATAATCAGGATGCTGCTCGTGCCGTAACGAAGATTGCAAATGAAGAGATACAGCTATATTTTGATAAAAATTTAGAGTCGTTAAAGTCAGTCATAAGCTGCGCGGAAAAAGCAGCCAAAATCCGAAAGACAGAAGAAAAGGCGAAGACAAATCTGCTGGCCAAGCAGAAGTTCTCTTTTGATTCCAATGGGAAGCTGGCAAATTGTGAGTCAAGGGAGGCTGAAAAATGTGAGATTTTTATAGTCGAGGGAGATTCTGCGGGCGGTTCCGCGAAGATGGCCAGAAACCGCATGTATCAGGCGATTATGCCGATCCGCGGCAAAATCCTGAATGTGGAAAAGGCAAGCATTGACAAGGTGCTTGCGAATGCTGAAATCAAGACAATGATTAATGCGTTTGGCTGCGGATTTTCAGAGGGATATGGGAATGATTTTGATATTACCAAGCTGCGTTATGATAAGATCATTATCATGGCAGATGCCGATGTGGATGGCGCACATATATCGACACTGCTGCTGACTTTGTTTTATCGTTTTATGCCCCAGCTGATTTTTGAAGGACATGTCTATATTGCGATGCCGCCGCTGTATAAGGCGATGCCGTCGAAAGGGCAGGAGGAGTATCTATACGATGAAAAAGCGCTGAAGAATTATCGGAAAAGGCATAAGGGGACGTTTACCCTGCAGAGGTATAAAGGACTTGGAGAAATGGATGCTGAGCAGCTGTGGGAGACGACATTGAACCCGGATACCAGAATGCTGAAAAAAGTAGAAATTGAAGACGGGAGGATGGCATCTGACGTGACAGAAATGCTGATGGGCAATGATGTGCCGCCGAGGAGGGCGTTTATTTATGAACATGCGCAGGATGCCGAACTGGATGTTTAAACGGAATAAGTGAAGTAAATGATGTCTCCGCGGGGTCCAAAGTTTTGTATGACACGGTTTCGGATGGGCGCTTGTCACATTGACAAATTAATAAGGCTTTACACCTTTTACAGAATCCGCTATAATAATTGTAACAATTAATAATAGTTACAATAGAAAAGGCGGTGAAAGGATGATAGCAGGTATGACATTAGAAGAATAAAAGAAGTAGCTATAAACAGATACGTTGATTTGATGCGTATGAAAGCACATTAGAAGAACAAAAAGAAGTAGCTATAAACGGATACGTTGATTTGATGCGTATGAAAGCACATGAAACAGGTGATAACAAAGAACTTGAGTTTTAAAATATTATAACTGCTATTAACCTAGAGGTGTAAAGTCTAATGAAATTAGGAAGGCGTTGCACCTTTTTCATTTATTCAAATTCAGATCGATCAGTCGGAACTATTTAGAAAATAAATCGAACAAGTATTCGAAAAAATTCTTTACACTTTTTTGGATTTTGTGTTATACTATAGCATGTTTAAAATATAACAATGAAATAATATAAAATAGTATGAAACGAAAGGAAATCAATATGGAGACAGAAGACCGTCTGGTACGCACCGAATATTCGGAAATCATGCAGAAATCCTATATTGATTATGCTATGAGTGTTATTATAGCAAGGGCTCTGCCGGATGTACGTGACGGGTTAAAGCCGGTACAGCGCAGGACGCTGTATGACATGTACGAGCTTGGAATCCGTTATGATCGGCCTTACCGTAAGTGTGCGCGTATCGTAGGAGATACGATGGGTAAATATCATCCGCATGGCGACAGCTCCATTTATGAAGCGTTGGTCGTCATGGCGCAGGATTTTAAAAAAGGGCTGCCGCTGGTGGACGGGCATGGAAATTTCGGCTCGATCGAAGGAGACGGAGCAGCCGCTATGCGTTATACAGAAGCGCGTCTGGAAAAAATTACGCAGGAAGCATATCTGGCTGACTTGGATAAAGATGTCGTAGATTTTGTACCGAATTTTGAAGAAACAGAAAAAGAGCCAAAGGTGCTTCCGGTAAAGGTTCCGAATATATTAATCAATGGGGCAGAAGGAATCGCCGTGGGCATGGCAACGAGCATACCGCCGCATAATTTTGGAGAAGTCATTGACGGCGTGATTGCTTATATGAAGAATCCAGAACTTAATACAGCCCAAATGATGGAATACATTAAAGGCCCGGATTTTCCTACCGGGGGTATTGTGACAAATCAGGATGATCTGCTGTCCATCTATGCGACTGGCACAGGAAAGATTAAAATCCGCGGCAGGGTAGAGATTGAAAAAGGCAAAGGCGGCAGAGACCGTCTAATCATCACGGAGATTCCATATACGATGATCGGCGCGAATATTGGGAAGTTTTTAAATGACGTCTGCGCACTGGTAGAGACAAAAAAGACGAACGATATCGTAGATCTATCGAATCAGTCGTCCAAGGAGGGCATCCGGATTGTGCTGGAGCTGCGGCGCGGCGCGGATGTGGACAATCTATGCAGTCTGTTGTATAAAAAGACAAAGCTGGAAGATACATTCGGCGTAAATATGCTGTCAGTTGCGAATGGAAAGCCGGAGACGATGGGGATTATTCCGATTATACGCCACCATGTAGAATTCCAGTACGAGCTGGCGACCAGAAAATACAGCACACTTTTAGCAAAGGAGCAGGAAAAGAAAGAAGTTCAGGAAGGGCTGATTCAGGCATGTGATGTCATTGACCTGATTATAGAGATTCTGCGCGGCAGTAAAAATATCAAGGAGGCAAAGAACTGTCTGGTAAACGGGGAGACGGGGAATATCAAGTTCCGCAGCGAAAGATCAAAAAAGAAGGCCTCGCAGCTTAGGTTTACCGAGCGTCAGGCGACGGCGATTCTGGAAATGCGCCTGTACCGCCTGATTGGGCTCGAAGTGGAAGCCCTGTTAAAAGAGCATGAAGAGACTCTTAAAAAGATCGCATTGTATGAAGACATTCTTTCGAACCGTGCGTCGATGGCAAAAGTCATAGTAAAAGAGCTCCGTGCTTTCAAAAAAGAGTATGCGAGACCAAGACGCACAGAGATTGATAACGTGGCAGAGGCTGTATATGTTGAAAAAAAGATCGAAGAAAAAGAGGTAGCGGTATTAATTGACCGTTTCGGATATGCAAGGACCATGGATGTCGCTGTCTATGAGAGGAATAAAGAAGCTGCTGACAGTGAGAGCAGATTTCAGTTTCTGTGTAAGAATACAGACAGGATCTGTATTTTTACAAATAAGGGGCAGCTCCATATGCTGAAAGTGCTTGATCTTCCTTATGGACGGTTCCGGGATAAGGGCCAGCCGATTGATAATGTCAGCAACTATGACAGTAGCCAGGAGCAGCTGCTGTATCTGAATGTATTAAACAGCATTATAAATCAGAAGCTTTTGTTCGGTACCGCATCGGGAATGCTTAAGCAGGTGGCAGGCAGTGAGTTTGACGTCTCTAAGCGGACAACTGCATCTACGAAGCTGGCTGATGGGGATGAAGTCATATTTATTCAGGCATTGTATCCAGACGCAGCAGGAGAAACGATTGTTATGCAGTCGGAAAAAGGCATGTTTCTGCGCATCGAGACAGCGTCGATACCGGAAAAGAAAAAATCAGCGGTCGGCGTGCGGGGAATACGCCTTGCAGAAGATGACAGGCTGACGCATATTTATCTGTTGGAGGCAGAAAGCGATGTCATGACTGCTGAATATGAGCAGTCTAAGGTTGTGCTGAACCGGCTGCGGATAGGAAACAGGGACACGAAGGGTGTCAAACGTTAAACAATAGAAAGCTTGTGGAACAGATAGACTGGGTGAAAACTTTCTAAGAAGAGCGGAAAGATATGGACAGTATAAAAGGCTTTCTAGAAGAAGCGGAAAGATATAGACAGAATAAAAGGCTTTCGTGGAGAAGCTGAAAGATATGGACAGAATAAAAAGGCTTTCTTGAAAAAGCAAGATATGGATAGAATAAAATTTCTTAAAATCGAAAGATATGGACTTTAGTCAAAATTTTTAGAGGAAAAGTCAAAGGAAAGAAAGGGGATTATGGAACCTATAACTCTTAAGATAAAATATCACTCAGACCAGATTGAAAAACTAACATATATAGCAGGAAAAAGTGACTGGATCGACCTTCGCAGCGCAGAAGATGTGGAATTAAAAAAGGGGGAATTCCGGCTGGTAAGCCTTGGCATATCCATACAGCTGCCGAAAGGGTACGAAGCAGTAGTTGTGCCAAGAAGCTCCACTTATAAAAATTATGGCATTATCCAGACAAACAGCATGGGTGTCATAGATGAGACTTACTGCGGAGACAATGATTTGTGGAAGATGCCGGTGCTTGCCGTGCGGGATACGCGTATAAGCGTAAATGATAGAATCTGCCAGTTCCGCATACAGAAGCATCAGCCTCAGATTATTTTTGAAGAGACAGACAGGCTGAATAATCCCGACCGGGGTGGATTTGGCAGTACGGGAAGGTGATAAATGCGAAGGAGCGGGATTCTTCCAAGTATGAAATTGTAAAGAAAGATTTTTGTGAAATTACAAAAAAATTAGCTGAACTGTGTGAATCTGGATGAAAAGTGAGCAGTACTGTATGTGTGAATCTGTATACGGTCTGATTCCTCACACTTTAGCTGTAATTAGATTTTATGGGGCTGCCGGGCTGTTCTTTCAGATCAGCCCCAGCTTTTGCAGTGCGTAGGCGATGCCGTCGTCATTAATATCTTTAGTTACAAAATCTGCCCTTCTTTTAAGGTCATCACTAGAATTCCCCATTACTACGCCGATTGCCGCGTACTTTATCATATCAAAATCATTCGGCCCGTCTCCGAATGCGATCGTATCTGCTTTTGCCATTCCGGTATGTATGATATATTTCTCCATTCCATGCGCTTTATTAATCCCACTGCAGGTGATTTCACCAGAATCGGAAAGATCTGTTTCAAAGCTAGATTCTGTGACATCACAGATTCCTGCAAGCTGTTTTCTGATTTCCTGCACACTGATTTTAGATTCATAATATACCAGTTTTTCTACATCCTCATGCTGCCAGATCTGGTCTGAAAGCTCGATATACTGCCAGATCTGCGCTATCATTTCTTCATCCGCCTGCTTTTTAAATCTGGCGAGCTGCCTGTCTCGATGCGGTGCAGAGGTAATCATGCGGTCTGCGGCCTGGGCTGAATAGCAGGCATCTGCCTGATCTAACAGTGTGGTGACTTTATACAGCTCGTCTTCTGACATAAAATGCTGGTAGATGATTTCACCGCTGTGCTCTACATAAGCCCCGGTAGCTGCTACAATACCGTCAAATCCCAGCTCTAGCAGCCAAGGGTAGATCTGCATTCTTGAGCGGCCGGAGCAGAGTACAATCTGATGGCCGTTTTGCTGTGCTTTTTGTAGAGCCGCTCTGGCAGACTCAGGCATTTGTCCCTGAAAATTTACAAGTGTTCCGTCTATATCAAAAAATAAAACTTTTCTCATATCATACCTGCCTTGATTTTTCTATTTGAGACTACACTATAACATTTTTTGTGACAGAAAGCAAATTTATGTTTGCGACCGTTCAGATAGGTGTTACATTATGGATATCCGGATACAGAGGACAGCATAAATTCTTGGTCTGTTGCTGCCCCCCTTGTTCAAGTTCCGTTTTGATGAACAGAAAGTATTCGAAATCGCTTTCATTTTTTGAAAAGCCGCTCATTAAAACTGTGGATGAAGGCGTGTTTTTCACCCGGAATGGCGCGGCTTAACTTTTTATCGGATTCGCAGTGGCGTGCGTAAAGGCCGCCGTAGCGGATCATTTTAAAGTGTTTTTCAGGTATATGCCGGATGAGCCGTTCAATAAACTCCATGGCCGGTATGGTTTCTTTCACGTAAGCATCGTCTTCACGGCGGCTGTAATGGAAGGTGACGTTTCGGTCATCGTAAGCGTCAATGCCGGAAGTGGCAATTACAGGCCTGTCAATATTTTACAGAGGTAACGGATATTCTTCGCCTGTCGTGGAGCCTTTTTATAGATCTGACAGATAAAAAATATATCCGTTATTTCTCAAAAAGCAGCGATGGCGGATAAATCAGAATGGCGAGTTTCATACAGCAGTTTTATCAGGACTGCTTAGTTAAGTTCGCGCCTATGGGGATGGGCCCCATAGGCACTAACTTTGTTACTGTAACTCCGTAAAATTCATGATATAATCAAAAAGAGGTGAATTTTATGGATACAAATGATTTAGCCTGAATTATTCATGAGCATATAAAAATGCTCGATACTACAAATCCTTG
>CANDMV010000175.1 GCA_947385875.1 uncultured Eubacterium sp.
CAGCCTTGAGCCGGGCGTAGTACCCGCTCCGGGATACGCCGGCCATGGAGCATAAAGAGCTGACTGGCAGCGAGTTGCCTGTGGCCTGCAGAGTTACTTACCAAAACTGTTGTGGTGTCGATGTTCACAAATCATTTCTCGTTGCCGCAATCGTCAAAACCACCGGCGGTATTGAGCCTTCTTACCAAAAAAAACGCTTTTACACCTTCAATAACTCAATTCTTGCGTTCAGGCAATGGCTTCTCAACAATGACTGTCATGATGTCTGTATGAAATCCACTGGTAAATACTGGATTCCTGTGTTCAATCTTTTGGAAGATGAAATCAATGTTGTCATTGCCAATTCCAAATGGGTAAAAGCTGTCAAAGGCAACAAAGATGACACCAAAGATTCTAAATAGATCGGAGAATTATTCCGTCTTGGACTTGTGAAAGGCAGTTACATTCCCTGCAGGACGGTTCGTGTTCTCAGAGAATACACTCGTTACCGTCACAAGCTTATTTCCTGCCGTTCAAGTGAAAAGAACCGGCATCAGAATGCTCTTACTGTCTATAATGTCGCGTTAGATTCTGTTGTTTTCGATATCTTTGGGAAGTCATCCACATCCATTATTGACTATCTGCTTGAACAATCGGGTACATCCCTTAACCACAAAGAAATCGCATCCAAACTTCTAAGGAGCCTCAAATCCAAAGAACATGCTGCTATGGAATCCATCGAAGAATATCAGATGACCAATACCCAAAAATACCGTATGCGCCTCATCCGCGCACAGCTCAAAAACTACAAGGATGCGCACTTTTATGATACTTAAGGTCTTTTATCCTTTTCTTCCTTTTATTTTCAGAAGGACTGTCCATGCCATCCCTTACCCTTTTGGTGGAAAGGCTCAAATATTACCGTGTCCCTGTCGCCCTCATCGGCTGCAATACGGATTCCCTACCGCCCCTCGGTTCTTATTTTGACTTCATGGACAGGCTCTGAGCAGCACCGGAAACGGACTTATACGCACAGAACAAACTCCTTCCCGCTTCCCGGAACAGCAAAAGGCCTGTTAAGCCCAAAGAGAAAAAACAGAAAGCCCATGAGACAATGCCCAAACTCACCGAAGCTATCGAAAAACAGCTCCCAGTTGGGAAGGATATCCCTAGTTCTTCTATCATGTCGCTGTCCTGCCTTCCATGGAATGCAGCCTCATACCAAAGGAACACTTTACCGTCTCCGGCGATGGCACCGCCGTGCATACCCATGTCTGCCCCGCGGACGAGCATTATTCTTTCATGACAACCATGATCGGCATCTGTATCCATCTGGATGCACGCTATTAACAGCACGCATTGCTGAAAACCAACCCTTTCTCGCCTATTCGCTATTGAGTTTCCGAGACCGCTCTATAACAATACCCATTTTGAAACAATATTAAATTACAATTAAAACTAAGCATTGATATAATTATAAATATAAGTTCATATGTCTATCATATACTAATTTATGAACAAAGATACCTCTTAACCTTATCCTTTCTTCCTAAACCTTAAAGCAGTTCATAATTTTAGTTTAATTTCTAATGTAGTATAATATATTATTTTGATTTTGTCAATAAGTTATTCAAACTATTCCAGATTAAACTTGTATATGGTAGCATCCAGTAAAAACAACAACAGCGGCTATTCATAATCGAAAAATACAAAATGTACCTGCAAAAGCATATAGATTCCAATGGCACGTTTGACAAATGCGTAAACGCCATAAATCGCTATTCCAATTCCTGCAATAGACGTCATCCATGTGTGCACTGCAGACATCTGTTCCTATCCACTCGCAATATGCTTCCCCAAGAAGTCCTTATTCACTTTCCCGCAGCCTCTCCACAATCGTCTGTCCTGCCACGCTTCGATAGCAGCCTAACGGCAGCAGCACTCCAAGCACTGCAAACACCGGAAACACCGCAATGACCGGAAGTATCGTAAAACGATACGTAAAGAACCAGAAGACACTTCCTGCAACACGATCTGTAAAAGGCGCGATCAGGCAGCTGACCAGCGCAGATACCGCCACAGCAGCCACGCCATAAATCACCCCTTCACAGATCAGCATTTTCTTCAGCTGCCTTCCGGTCATGCCGATCGACTGGAGCATCGCAAACTCCCGCCTTCTGGCATTGATAGAAGTCAGCACAGCATTAAAGAAATTCAAAATGCCGACCATTCCCACAATGAGGCTCAACGCACTTCCTACCACCAGATACATGCTGCAGTATTCCTGATACTGCTCCACATAGTTCTGCTTGGACTCATAATCCAGATTTAAGTTCGTATCATTCGTATAATCATAGAGATAGTCCTCCATAAACTCATTATCTTCCGGCGCCGTATTAAACAGATATGTCATTACGTCCGATGTCCGGCTGTCCCTCTGGAATGTCTGCGCATTCATGACATATTCAAGCGCACCTGTATACCGGTAGGACATTGCGTTTTTTATCATTACACAAGCCGCTACTTCATAAGTAATATCCGCAGCTTCTTTTTCTTTTGCAGTATAAGGGCGCTGCAGATTTCTGGCTTCTTCTTTCGAGATCTTTTTGCCTGTCGCGTCGTCATAATATTCCCACTCATACACATAATGGACAGTCACCTGATCCCCGACCTTCGCCCACTGGGTTTTCTCCATCGGCTTATCATAATCATCCGCCAGATAAACAGCTGCAATCGCGCGTTTATCCGGGTCAAACAAATCCGACAAATCTCCATCTACGACATTCAGCTGACTTAACGGATAATCTTCCATACCGTACAGCTTGATGTCCGTATTCACTCTCCCGGCATCATCCTTCTCTAGCAGATCTATCATCTCATTCATCTCTTCCTCCGGCATCCACAGGCTGAAAAAATCCCGATATGCCTCTTTTGTCACATAGGAGTAAATATTTAGCTGATGCCCATAAATACGTCCGCTCTCTGTGACTTTTCCTGTTCCATCAATCTTTTGGATGTCTTCCTCCGGCACAGCAGGAAACGGAGCGGAATAATCTACATTGTAATGATGAAAATAGGACGCATCCCCCAAAATAAAGTCCGAAACGACCCACTTCTTTAAATATTTATCCATATCAAATCCTCTGGCAAGCGTATAAGTCAGCTGCATCAATACGACCGCCAGCGTCATAGACAAGACCACAAGTACAGTCTTCTTTTTGTTTCTGCCCAGGTTCGCAAATGCCATACGTATCGTTTTGCCCCCTGCACTTCTCCTTTTCCGGCGTCTGATGCCTGAATCCGCATCTGTGTAGCGGACTGCTTCAATCGGAGATACTCTGGACGCAATTCTGCCAGGCTTAGCGCAGGAAATTAATACTGTTACAAGCGCAAATACGGAAGCTGCTGCAAAAAACCACGGACTCAGAATCAAATAAGCTTTTCCGACACTGTACGTAGACATAATGACCGGAGCAAGCGCTATCCCCGCCGCATACCCTGCTGCCAGACCAAGCGGAATTCCAATCACAGATAATACCAGTGCCTGTCTGCGGATCATATGCCGGATCTGTCTGCCAGTCGTCCCGATCGTCTTTAACAGGCCGTAAAAACGAATATCCGCGCTGACAGAAATCTGAAATATATTATAAATGATCAAATAACCGGTAAAAATAATCAGAAGCAGCATGATAACAGCCTCGACGATAGTTACAAAATCTGCGTTCGCGGCCAGCTGCGCTCCTGCATATGCCCAGTTTACACCCACAGGGATATATCCGTCTGCTGTCGCGTCATCTGACTGGTATCCATGATTCGCAAGAACCTGCAAAATATCCCTCTCAATATGCATACTGCTGTCAAACATAAGCTCCAGAGTCCATGTTCCCATCGTACTTGTATCATCTTCCGCCTTTGGATAACGGCTTATAATCTCCTCTACATAGGTTCTGGGCAGAACCGCCATACTTGACGAAGCTGCCGGATCATATTCCCACCAGCCGCTTAGAACAAACGTATCGGTAAGCTCTGTGCCTTCCATGCTGTCCAACTGATAAGTAATGGTGACCTCGACTCCGATCTTTGGCTGAACTCCTATATACTTCAAAATCCTCGTATCACAGGCAATCTCCTTTGTGCCTTCCTTGGGCAGCCTTCCCTGACTCGGCTCGCAAAAAACCATTTTGGCATACGCAGGCTCCATATAGGACAGCTCAGCCTGTATCTTGCGGAAGTGCTCTCCGCTCCCCACGCCCAGCGTCAGCCTTCCGCCGGCTTCCTTAATCAGCGGATCTTTTTCCAGAAGCTCTTTCTGCTCCAGTGTCAAATCCTTAAAGGAGCCATGCCCGTAGGTGCCGACCTGACGGAATGACTCCTGCTGAAAGGTATGCACCATCGTACCAGAGATCGTAAAAAGCGCCATAAACATCATCGTTGTCAGCGCAATCGCAAATACAGCTACTGTATTGCGCACGCGGTTTGCCTGAAGGCTTTTTGTTGACAGCTTTGCCACCGCTTTTTGATTTTTCACCCGGATCATACCTGCCCACCTCCTAAGATGTTTCCATCCTCAATGCGAATCATGCGGTCAGCAAGCTGCGCGATTTCCTCATTGTGTGTAATAACCACCATCGTCTGTTTCAGCTTCTGGCTGGTCACCTTCAAAAGCCCCATCACATCCTGACTCGTCCGGCTGTCCAGATTCCCGGTCGGTTCATCGGCAAGTATAATCGCAGGCCTCGTAGCAAGCGCTCGTGCAATCGCTACCCTCTGCTGCTGTCCGCCGGAAAGATTGTTCGGCAGGCTGTCCAGCTTGCTTTCCAAGCCGAGTGCACGAATCATCGCACTGATATACCTCTCATTCGGTTCATTTCCGTCCAGCTGAATCGGCAGCACGATATTATCGTAGACATTCAGCACCGGAACCAGATTATAGCTCTGAAACACAAAGCCGATTTTCCTGCGCCGAAAGATCGTCAGCTCTTCATCCTTTAATTCAAAAATTGATTTGCCGTCCACCAACACTTCTCCCGAAGTCGGACGGTCCAGCCCTCCCAGCATATGCAGCAGCGTGGATTTGCCGCTGCCGGATGTACCCACGATGGCTACAAATTCTCCTTTTTCTACGGTAAAATTCACCTTACGCAATGCATGGACAGCTGTTTCGCCGGTGCCGTATACTTTTTTTAGATTTTTTGTCTCTAATATAGTCATTTTAGAGCCCTCCTGTCTATTTCTTGCTTGTATAGACACTTTAGCATAAAAATCTTTCTGTATTCTTTCCATGCGTAACTGAAATCTAACAGATTTGAAAGATTATATGACAGTTCATTAAAAAGTAACGTTACCATTCATCCTTCAGCTTCACTGTAACGGAATCCGGCTCAATCCATTTCTGCCCATACATACCCAATCCCATAGACTGTTTTTATATACCGCGGCTTGGATGGGTCATCCTCCAGCTTGCCGCGCAGCCGCCGTATCGTCACCGACAAAGCATTCTCATCTACATACTCTGCGCCGTCTGTCCAGATTCTGTCTACCAGTCTTGTTCGTTCCAATGTAACCCCTTTATTCTGCACCAGGATCTTTAGCAGCTTCTGCTCCGTTTTGCTTAAATCCAGATCCGACTTTCTCTTATAAAATTTCATTTCAGAAAAATCAAATGTAAAATCATCCAGATGAAATACCTCTTTATTCTGCTGCTCCTGTTCTTTTATCAGCTTCTGCCTGCGCAGCTGTGTGCGCACCCTTGCCCGCAGCACTGCCAGGCTAAAAGGCTTGGTCACATAGTCGTCCGCTCCCGATTCCAGACCCGCTACAATATCCGTTTCCATATCATTTGCTGTCAGAAGAATCACCGGCATGGAAGATGTCTTACGGATTCTCTGTAAAAATTCTATGCCGTTTCCATCCGGCAGATTAATATCCAGAATCATCAGGTCACAGGTATCAGGCTGAAGCAGCTTTTCTGCTTCCCGCAGGGTATGGCAGGGCAGAAAGGCTGCTTCATCTGATCTTAGGGCAATGCATATGCCGCTGCAGAGCGCTTTGTCATCTTCTACAACGATTATCTTTTTCACTCATGTCATCCTCCTTTATCATTCTACAAAACATCCTTTCCAGACGGAAGATATATGTAAAAGGAGCTTCCCTCTCCCACCACAGACTTTACTTTCATAAAACCATTTTCCTCCGTAATGATCTGCCTTGCCAGATACAGCCCGATCCCGACTCCTTCCTGGTCATGCACCAGCGCACCACGGTAAAATCGCTGAAAAATCTTCACTGTATCCTCCTCTGATATGCCAATGCCTGTATCCTTAATCTTAATTCTGACAAACTTCCCTATATCCGCCAGCAATATTTTAATCTGTCCGCCACACGGTGTATATTTTACTGCATTATCCACGATATTGTAAACTGCCTCCGCAGTCCATTTCAGATCAAAATATGCCGGTAACTCTTCCGGCACAAATTCGACTGTCTGCTCCCTGCTCTCGGCTCTCGGCATAATCTGACTCAAAACCTCCTCCAGCATCGGTGACACAAATCCTAATTTCGGATGCAGAACAAGCATTCCCGTCTCCAGCCGTGAAGCCTTCACAAGAGACCCAATCAAAAAGTTCAGCTTCCCAGCCTGAATATTGATTTCGCGTACAAATTCCTTCTCCTCCTGTGCCAGCTCTTTTTCCTCCAGCATCTGGGCATAAAGCATCAGGTTCGCGATCGGCGTCTTTGTCTGATGTGATATGTCAGCAATCAGCTGCTTGACCTTTTCTTTTTCCTCTGTGAGATTATCGGCAGACACCGCTGATGCCGCAAGATAATGCGCCAGCTTTGTCTCTATAGAAGAAAGCAGGCTCTCATCATAGAATTCTTCCTGAAAGCTGCCATCTACAGCTGCTTCCAGCATATCGTTCATATGTTCCATAATCTTTCGCGTCTGTCTGCGAGTATGCCACACCCAGATTCCTGATCCCGTAAAAAGAATTGCTGCCAATATACACAGCCATAGATCCATTCTCCCGCAGCCTCCTTCCGCCATTTCATATGTCTATCAGCATATCAGATTCAAAGTATTTTGTACAGCTTACACAAAAATTGACACAGGACTTTTTTCTTCAAAGTCCTGTGTCAGACAATAAATATTATTTATGAATCAGCTGGAATAATAATAGCTGCAAGGATATAAGCAAGCAGTCCGCTGCCTCCCGCCAGGCCAAACACCACCCATACAAGCCTGATCAGTGTAGCGTCAATACCGAAATACTGTCCGATTCCACCGCAAACTCCGCAGAAAATACGATCCTGGTTTGATTTTACTAATCTCTTAATATCCATATGTTCCTCCTTTTGTATAATCATTACATAATTTTTTCCATACAGTCTGAAACAGCAGTGGTTATATACTGTCAGACGTTCAGACAACTTAATTTTGCAAATCCCATCGCCTGCGATTGAGTTAATCATGCACGGACTGCTCATTCAGACTGACTTTTAATCGATACAAATCTCGCCCATACCGCAGTCTAAGGTAAGAGTCGCTTCTGCTCCATTATCAATCCGTCTGGCCTTCGTAACTCCGCTGTAGCTATTATCTCCTATTTCAATACTTCCCATACCGCAGTCCAACACATAGTTATAATTCTCAGCACCGTTATACACCATCACATCAACAGCTCCCATGCCGCAGGAAATTTTAGAATCGTGCTGAATGGATCCTTCAAAGTCCATTTCACCGACGCCGCAGTCCATCTCCAGCGACCCAAAATCTCCGTTTACAATATCAATCATTCCCGCTCCTACCGAAGCTGTAAGTTTTTCCGCATTTATGCCATCCAATGTTATTTCTCCTGCATCCGCTTTCAAAACAAGTGTGTTTGTCCTCATGATACATTCTGTCTGTATGATCCCAGCATCCACTTTCAAATCTACATCTTCAAACAGCATCGACGTCGGTATATGCAGACTAATGTATACATCCTCCCTGCTCTTGCTTCCCTGTCTATGATCTTCAATCTTCAGCCTGCCATCGGAGCATTCTGCCAAAATGCCATCCACTGGCTCATCCGCAAAAACCTTCAGCTTTTGTTCCGAAGACTCAACAATGTCGAGCTCACCATGCTTTATATCAATCTGAAGTGTCGAAACTTCATAAGCATCCACTGTCAGCAGATAATAACCATCTTCATCTTCCAAATACTCGGCCTCATCATACGCAGTCCCACGATCAACACTGGCATCTGATGTGCTTTTACTCTTTGTATCTGCCGTAATCTCCCGTACCGTATCTACCGCACTTAATGCCTGATGATACATATCATCATCTTCGAAGTCCAGATTCCCGCCGCCCAGTGCAAGACCAAGCACCAGCGTCGCAATACCGATGCCGACACAGCCCGCCGTAATATATAAAATTCCCCTGATCAGTCTGTTCATGCCATACTCCTTCCAACAAATTTAAACAGCCTGCGGCAGAGCCCGGCCAGCTGACCGACTGCCCACGGCAGAAGCCTTCCGCACAGCAAAAGCAGCGCTACGATACTAAGCCCACCGCCCGCTACCAGCAGCATTCCGATTCCCAGAGTCACAAGCCCGCGCACCATTGACAGCGTGCACAGCCTGACAATCCCTACAATGGCACATACGATTCCGCCAATCACACCTCCTACGGAACAGACACCGAGTATTACAACTGCCGCGATCACTACGCCCAATATCCCAATGATACCTGAGACAATTCCGCCCCACACCGGCAGCGTACAGACAGCCAGAACAATCAGCAGAATTAATTTTGTACGCCGATCCATGCCGCTTATTTTCCCATCCTTTTTCTCATACTGGTCATACCGCTTGTAGAACGCACCGCCAGATGAGCTTCCCTCATTTTCTGCCTTAGCGTCCCTGCTCTTATACTGGTCATACCGCTTGTAAAATGCACCGCCGGATGAGCTTCCCTCATTTTCCGCCTTAGAATCCCCGCTCTTATACTGGTCATATCGCTTGTAAAATATGCCGTCAGATGAATTTTCACCAAAAGATGAATTCTGCGAATCTCTGGATGTACTCTGTGAATCTCCAAATACACCTTCTCCAGATGTATTCTGCGAATCTCCAACTATGTTCTGATTAAAAGCGCTCTGGGATGCAGTATGATTCTGGCTGCCCTCTCCATATCCACGCTCCGGCTGCTTTCCATACTCATATGTATGGGACTGCGGCTGCTCTTCACGCACCTGGGGCGGATTCTTCAAAAAGGAAGACATATTTTCTCCTGCATTCAGCCCCTCTTTGATACTGTCCGCAATCACCTGCGGGGATTCCAGCTCTTCTATGACAAGTGCTTCATTTTCCACACCGGCATCATCAAAATAACACCGATAGTAGTCCACGGCCTCATCCCGTTCCTCTTTTGGAATATCATCTAACAGTTTTTCCAGCTGTATGATAAATGTTTCTTTGTTCATGCTAACTCCTCTCCCGAAAACAACGCGCTGATTTTTCTCGAATAACTAATCCATTCATCGCTGTACAAGCGAAGCTGTGCAGCACCTGCTGGTGTCAGCTTATAATATCTGCGGTTTCTGCCGCCGCATTCCCTGTCATATACCTGCAGGCAGTCGTCTTTCTGCAGCCGACGCAGCACCGGATACAGCGTCGATTCCGATACGTCGATCGTCCTGCGCACATCCTGGGTGATTTTGTAACCATACGTGCCCTCTTCATCCTTGGATACAACCGCGAGTACGATTGCATCCAAAAGTGCAGCGCCTGTATTAAATACCATGCCATCACTCCTTATAAATAATATTGCTTTTTAATCTATATTGGTTGTTATTTAATACTATACGATATATAATATTATTTGTCAAGAAAATATTATGAAAATTTAAATGAATGTGACAGTTCAGATAAGGTGTTACATTTATGGATACCCGGACGCTGGGTCTTAACTTGACCCACAATTATAACATATATTTTCGATAAGCAAGTAATGAGCAA
>CANDMV010000176.1 GCA_947385875.1 uncultured Eubacterium sp.
TCTGTCCGTTCTTGCCGCCCTCGTCCCTTCCGTCTGCGGCGAAATCAAACAGGTTCCAGACATGGGTCGCCCACAGCCACGGACGCTTTTCGATCATATTCAGTATGTGCTCATGGTATACTGCCTGATAACTTTCCGTGTAATCTCCTCTTTCCGGCTCCGCGCTCTGGTACTGCGGATTGGCATCTGCCCCGTATTCGGAGAAGCCAATACAGCGGTCAGGGTATTTGGCATGATATTCGTCAAAAAATGCATCGTTCTGCTCCAGTTCACCCAGATACCATCCAAAATACAGATTGTAGCTGTTTACATCCGGTATCTCAAGAACCGGACTGTCTGTCTCTAACATAAACACGTCTGCCATCGTTGTAAATCTGGATGCGTCCAGCCTATGGCAGAGGTCATTCAGCAGACGGTGGTTCTCAAGCAGATCCTCTGTCACTTTGCCGCTTGCTGTAATCTCATTCGAAAGCCCCCAGCAGACAATCGACGGGTGGTTATAGTTTTGTACCACCAGCTCTCGCATCTGGCTTAACGTATTTTCCCTGCCGTATGGCATATGCAGCGTAATATATGGAATCTCCGCCCATACAATCATCCCGTTTTCATCACACAGATCATAAAACTCCTGCGCGTGCTGATAGTGTGCCAGACGCAGCGTATTCGCGCCGATTTCCTTTATAATTTCCATATCCTCCTGATGCATCGCTAACGTCAATGCATTTCCGGCACCCGCCCGGTCCTGATGGCGGCTGACGCCGCGCAGCGGATAAGCACGCCCGTTTAAAAAAAATCCCTTCTGCGGATCCACATAAAAGCTCCTGCATCCAAAACGTGTCTCCACCACGTCCCCGCCTGCAAGCTCTGCCTTTGCCGTATACAGATAAGGATCCTCCACGCCGTCCCATAAATGTACATCAGACAGCTCAAATTCTGCCTTTGCATAGCCGTCTGTAACCACAGCCTGCTTTGTCTGCCCCGCGGCAGTCACTGTAACAAAGTCTGCGCCGCCGTCTGCCCAGATTTCCACGGATACTTTTGCCTCTGCCCGATCCCTGTTTCCATCCACAAGCGTAACCTCCGGTGTTACCCGAATCCCATCTCCGCCGTAATCATCCATCGAAAAATGTACTGCCGGAACAATTACCAGACGTACCATGCGGTACAGCCCTCCGTAAAAAGTAAAATCCGCTTTCTGCGGATATACATGATCATTTTCTGCATTATCTACGGCAACCGCCAGTTCATTGTCCTTCTCATTTAATTTTTCCGTTATATCCACACGGAATCTGGAATATCCGCCTTCATGATGTGCCAGCTTTTCTCCATTCAGATACACGTCTGCCGTCATAGCCGCCCCGTCAAACTCCAGATATGCTTTCTGCCCTGCATGTAACTGCGGTTTTTCCAGCAAGCGCCGGTACCAGCAGGTTCCTCTGTAATAATCATTTCCTCCGTCCTGCCCGTCTATGGCATTCCATGTATGTGGAAGAGAGATCTCTTCTCCCTGCACTGCGGCCGCTTCGGTTACATTTTCTGCATGTTTTACAAATATCCAGTTCTCGTTTAATTCTATGGCCTGTCTCATAAATCTGCCCCTTTCTGCCTTAATTTTACAATATATTTTATCATAACATCTCAAACCCCATGTTCGTTTTTTCCATAATATTTCTTTTCATTCGTGAAAAGCAGAAAATAAATCCATTAACAGAAACACGATTCTTCGAACACCGGAATCATCTGTATATGATACAATTTCTTTTATAAAATGAAGAGCATAAGGAGGAACAACCATTATGGACAAATTTTCACCGGATTTCCTTCTGGGCGCTGCCACTGCAGCCCATCAGGTAGAAGGAAACAATACAAACAGTGACTGCTGGGCAATGGAGCATATGGAGCATACCAGCTACACCGAACCGTCTTACGATGCCGTTGACCATTACAACCGCTATCAGGAAGATATCCGTCTTATGGCCGGGGCCGGACTGAATGCTTACCGCTTCTCCATCGAATGGGCACGCATCGAGCCGGAAGAGGGACGCTTTGACGATACACAGGCTGCGCACTATCTGGATGTCATCCGCTGCTGCAAAGAGCACGGCTTAGAACCGGTTGTAACTCTCCATCACTTTTCCAGCCCTAAATGGCTGATCACAAAAGGCGGCTGGGAAGCAGAATCTACAGTCGAATATTTTGCGCGTTATGTCCGCTATATCATCGGAACACTTGGAAGCGAGCTGCACTATGTATGCACGATTAACGAAGCCAATATGGGCATTCAGGTAGCAGCTATCGCAAAACGCTATACACAGCAGATGATGGCACAGGCTGCAAAACAGCAGAATCATGCCCAAGGCGCCGCTTCAGATGGACATGCAGACAGCGGAAACAGTGATGGAACTGTTCAGGTCGGCATCAATCTGGAAAAAATGATGGCAGGACAGGAAGCCGCAAAAAAAGAAAATCTGAAAGTATTCGGGGTGGAAAAAGCGGAAAACTTTACATCCATGCGCACACCGCAGGGGGACGGCATCGTGTGCAGATCACACGAAGCAGCGCGTGCTGTCATCAAAGAGCTTTATCCTGACATTCAGGTAGGACTGACCTTAAGTCTCCACGATATTCAGGCAGCAGGCGGCGCAGAAGACTGTGCAAAAAAAGAATGGGACGATGAATTTACACATTACCTTCCTTATATCCAGGGTGATGATTTCTTAGGAGTCCAGAACTATACACGCTCTCTGATCGGCCCGGACGGCATCCTTCCGGCACCGGATGACGCGGAGCTGACACAGATGAATTATGAATTCCAAAACATAAAAACGAATGATCGTACACATTTCTGCACATTTCCTATATAATATATGTACATCCAAAATGTGAAGTATATCATGCCCTGTGAGACGCGCTTCACATTTTGCAGAGAATTTACCGCAAATATAGAAGACATGGAGGTTCTTTTATGCATATTAAAACAAATATTAACGTCATAAACTTTTTAAAACAGGTTCAAAAATGCAGGAGCGAAGTGCTGTTTGAAACGTCACAAGGCGACCAGATTGCATTAAAATCCACATTAAGCCAGTATATCTTCTGCACTATAGCCAAACAGCCCGAACTGCTGCAGAGCGGCATAGTCCGCTTTGAGCGGGAAGATGATAAAGTATTTTTAAAGGATTTTCTCTACAGTGAACCCTGACGGCAGCAAATAAATGAATTAAGAGGTAGACATGAACATTCAAGATAAATTAGACTTTTTTCAGCAGTTAATTTATTGCAGCTATAACCTTACCCTGCACAGCTATGATCCGGAACTGATTCTCGTACCCGATAAGCTGCAGAATATCTCCGCAAAAGATGATGGTGCACTGGTTCTGCTGAATCTGGAAGAATCCATTCACAGCCATATAAACGCCGGCATCCGGGAGCCATTATTTATAGACAATCATCTGGGACTGATCTGGATTGTAGCATTTGAATACGAGAACCATACCTTGTGCGGCGTCTATACATTAGGACCTGCTTATTCCGCCAGAAATTCTTACCAGACGATTAAAAATGAGCTGGACCGCCATAATCTCTCCGTCAATATCCGTACAAAAGTATTTCGGCTGTTTGATCAGATTCCTGTCGTTCCGATCAGCCAGCTGTTCCAGTATGCCGTTATGCTGCACTACTGCATTACCGGAACTAAAATTACAACAAATGACATCCATTTTACAGAAAAGACAGAAAAAAATCCGTCCTATTCCAATCAAGACTTCCTCATGGAAGATCATCCCGGAGTATGGATGGCTGAACAGGAATTAATGAACATGCTACGCGAAGGAAACCCGAATTACCTGACAGCCCTGGCCCGTTCCACCAGCTTAAGCTCCGGCCCGCATTTCGAATTAAAGGATTCCCTGCGCCAGGCAAAATCAACTGCAATCATTCTGCTTACCCTCTGCTCAAGAGCTGCCATCGAAGGAGGCGTCAATCCGTCTGCTGCCTACACACTTAATGATTACTATATGCAGACAATCGAAGACAGCCAAAATATTGCGGAGGTGTCTAATATATGCCGCAGTATGCTGGAAGATTATGTCCAGCGTGTACAGCAGGAAAAAGCGAAAAAAAACATATCCGGACCGATCAAGAGCATTTGTGATTATATCGCGGTACATATCCGTGAAAAACTGTCCATTGCACAGCTGGCCGCACAGGCAGGGTATACGGAATATTACTTTTCACATAAATTCAAAAAAGAGATCGGCTGCAGCGTGGCTGAATATTTGAAACTGGAAAAAATAAAGCAGGCAAAGATATTGCTTTCCGGAACCAAAATGAGTATTCAGGAAATCTGTGATGAACTGTCTTTTGGCTCCAGAAGCTACTTCTCTTCCTCTTTCCAGAAGGAAACAGGCATTTCTCCCAGTGAATACCGGGCAAAGAATATAAAGCGTTAATACGAAACAATACGATGCCTGCCGGCTGTCAGAACTTCTTTTCTGCCATCCGGCAGAATCAGTTCTGCCTCTGTATTGCAAGGTATTTCGATTTCATAAATAATACGACTGCCTTCATAACTCCATCCGCTTTTAATCTCTCCAAGCGGCGACTGATAAACTGCCCGTGCATAGGTAAATGACCGGCCCGGTTTTGGACTGATCGTAATCTTGCCCTTACGCAGCCGGATGCCGCATACTCCCTCAAACAGCCATCCGCTGACAGCGCCGTAAGAATAATGATTGAGGGATGCCTTTACTTTCCCCTGTTCATTGATACCGTCCCAGTTTTCCCAGATTGTGGTGGCTCCCTTCTTCACCGCATACAGCCATCCCGGAGCCGTATCCTGCAAAAGCAGACGGTAAGCAGTCTCCACATAGCCGTATGCAGCCAATACCGGACATAAAAACGGCGTAGATAAAAATCCGGTATTTAAATGATACCCGTTACCTTCCACAAGACGGTTCAGTTTCTCTGCCGCCTGCACCTTTTCCTTCTCTGACAAAAGATCAAAAACAATCGCCCGCAGATAATCTGCCTGTCTGTCAGAATGAATGCTGCCATGATCTGTAGCAATCTGGCGAAATGCCTTTTTTGCCAGATCTGCAGTCCTGCCGTAATGCCTGGCATCTTCCTCTTTTCCTAATAGATCTGCAATCTCTGTCAGCAGTCTGCCCGAATATGCAAAATATGCAGTGGCAATCTTAGCCTGCGGTGTTCCCATCACCTGAACACTCTCCACATCCGGCTCACACCACTCTCCATAATCCACACCTGTTTCAATCGTATACTGCGCATACGGATTGTCTGTCTCTGCATCTTTAGCGCCTTCCGGTTTCTGCTTTGCCCTGCTTTCCAAAAAAGCATACCATCTGCACATCATTTCGTAGTTTTCTTCCAAAATGCGTTTATCTCCATATCTTAGATACAGCACATAAGGCACTATAATACACGCATCACCCCATCCTACAGAGCCTGCAAGCAAACCAGAGAAAAATGTTGGTAAATTGTTCTTTGGCGCAATATTCGCAACCTTTCCATCTTCATGCTGATTCAGCCGGCACTCCCCCAGCCATTTACGAATGACCGGATAACAGTCCATCAGAAAAATCCCAGTCTCTGCAAATACGCCCAGATCTCCTGTCCACGCTGCCCGTTCTCTGGTAGGACAATCTGTAGGCACATCGCAGAAATTCGATTTCTGGCTCCAGATACTGTTCTCTGCCAGACGGTTCACATTTTTGTCGGAACATTCAAAACTTCCCAGCTGATCCATCTGTGAATATACCGCTATAGAAGTAAAAGCTGCCGAAGACAGGTCTGCGTTTGTTTCTATTTTCGCATAGCGGAACCCCCAGATTGTAAATCTGGATTTATAGTGATTTTCTCCTTCTTTGCAAGTATAAACTACCTGCTGCCTCGTCCCGCCTTCTTTGTGTCGTTTTCTGTCCTGAAAATTTTCCGCAGTAAAATTACCGTTTTCATCCAACGCCTCTCCATGCGTCAGGATGATCTGCTCCCCTTCATGAGCTTTGATTGTAAATTCTATATAGCCCGCCAGATTTTGACCGTAATCAATGACCGTCTCTCCATTTGGAGTCTGCATAATCTTTCCGGAAAAACGTTCCCTCTCTACAATAGGGACACAATTCGAACAGGCAAAATTCTCAGTCCCAAAATCCTCCACCTTTACTTCATGAAAATCCGAAACACTTGTAATCCTTGCATCAATCGTCTCACCCTGCTGCATATCATTTTCACGTATCGGCCCGGACTGGGAAGCCTGCCATGTGTCATCTGAAATACAGACCGCTTCCCCGTCAATTTCCAGCTGAAAATAAAGTGCCACATCTTCCCCATAAAGATTCCGGTCTCCGTCAACACCGGAACAGCTCCTATACCACCCATCACCTAAAATAACCCAGACTTCATTGCGTCCTTCTTTTATCAGGCCTGTCACATCATAAGTCTGGTATGCCAGCTTTTTATCATAGGTATATGTGCCTGGAGCCAGAACAAAATTTCCAACTCTTATTCCATTTATATAAGCTTCATATAAACCATGACAGGTAATATAAAGCCTTGCTTTTCCTGTCTGCTCCACAGAAAATGAAGTGCGCAGATAGCTTGCCGGTTTATGTATTTCCTTATCACAGGTCAGTTCCGGATTAATCCATTTCGCTACAAACTGGCTTTGATCTAAAAGCCCCATCTCAAAACCGGCTTCTTCACTCCACTCCCCTGGAAGATCCTGTTCATCCCACAGCCGCACTTTCCAGGTCACCTGCTGTCTGCTGCTCGCAGACATGCCAAAAATCCCGTTCATTCTGTCTGTATTTACTTTCCCGCTGTCCCAGACTACACGTCCATCGGATGCCGCCTGAATCTCATAAGCTGTCTGTTTCTTTCCGTCACAGCAGTTCCATGACAGAAGCGGTTTTTCAATATCAATTCCGATTGGATTTCTCATATATTCTGTCTTTAGATGAATCGCTCTCATATATACCCTCCTGCACCATTATCTTATTATTCTGTTAATTTATCATAAATCCAGGATGTATGTGTGCATTTATTCCAGAAAGTGTATATATATTCTTGATACTCGTAAATATAATACAGAAAACAGCACCGCAGCCTATGGAGTTTCCGTTGATGAATGTTGAATAAATCCTCCGTAAATATAACACAGAAAACAGCACCGCAGCCTATGCCGTCCAGTTCATCTGTTTTAAAATATGATCTACTTCTTCCTGCGTAGCAAGCCTTTCTGAAAACGCACTGGCACTTCCCGTACATATTCCCATATGAAAAGCGGTTTCATAACTATGGCTCCTCAAATATCCTGTGATAAACCCGGCAACCATAGAATCTCCGGCGCCTACAGAATTTACCACCTTTCCTTTTGGCGCCTCGCTGGAATATACCTCTCCATCTGCGGATACAAGAATCGCGCCGTCGCCTGCCATGGAAATCAGTACATTCTCTGCCCCCATCTCCTGCAGTTTCTTTGCATGAGCTACAATCGTATCCCTGCTGTCCATAGGCACCTTGAAGATCTCCTCCAGCTCATGATTATTCGGCTTTATTAAAAACGGATGATATTTTAATACATTTACCAGAAGATTTCCCGTTGCATCCACAACAGTCCGTACATTCTTGTTCTGTACTCTTGCCATGATCTGTTCATAGCTGGAATCCGGCATACTGCTTGGGATGCTGCCTGCCAGTACCAGCACATCCTCCGGCTGCATGGCATCCAGCTTTTGATACAATGCCTCTAATGCTTCTTTTGATATTTCAGGCCCCTGCCCGTTAATCTCGCTTTCCTCATTCGACCGCAGCTTTAGATTGATTCTGGACAATCCCTGTGGAATGCGGATAAATTCCGTGAAACACCCCCAATCCTTTAGGGCGCTCTCGATCTCTCTGCCGGTAAATCCGGCTGAAAAGCCAAGCGCCGTGCTTTCCATGCCCAGATTCTGCAGCACCAGTGATACATTGATGCCTTTGCCGCCTGGGTATATCAATTCTTTGCTTGTCCTGTTTACCTTTCCTAATGTAAAATTATCCACGCTTACTATGTAATCCAGACTCGGATTAAATGTTACCGTATAAATCATCTTTTTTCTCCCTTCTTACTGCAATAATATTCGTCAAATCCAAAAAACTTTCATGATTTACTTCTGTAGTAATCAGCTCCGCGTCTTCGATTCCCGCAAAAGTCACCTGAGAAATCTGATTCAATTTGGTCGAATCTGCAACTACATATGGCTTACGGCACTGCATAACCGCCTTGCGCTTTACCATTGCCTCTTCCATATCCGGTGTAGAAAATCCTGCCCGGCGGCTGACTCCGTTGGCTCCTATGAATCCAATCGTAAAATTGTATTTCTCCAGCTCTGATATGGTCTCAATCCCTACCACGGCTTCTGTCGTCAGCTTAATCTTTCCTCCCAGAATATGCGCTTCACATCCGATTTCCACCAGCCGTTTGGCATGGCCGATCGCGTTCGTGACATATACAGCGTTTTTCTCTGTCAAAAAATCAATCACCCACTCTGTCGTAGTACCCGCGTCAAGGTACACCAGATCGTTTGGACGTATTAAAGACGCGGCATATTTTGCAATCTCAGCCTTTTCTTCCCGGTTCAGGCTTTTACGGTAATCTACTGCCAGGTCTTTCGCATAATAGGCATTGACCGCGGTATTAAGCCCGGAAGCTTTCAGAGCACCCGATACTGCCCTAAACGGCGTACAAATCATCAGCGTTTTGGGTTCGGAATCGCGATTAAAGAAAGCCGTCCGGCCAAGCTCATTATCCAGCCAGTCAAGCAGTTGCGACGCCGCTTCCATCTCCTCCGGAATACAGTTGCTGTCGCTTGGAGACTGAGGCGAGACATCAAGCCAAAAACTACGGATAAATTTCCCTTTTTTGAATTTTTCTTCCAAATGACCGGGAAGAGACATTTGTCCGGAGTATGACAGAGCATTGGAAATTCTAAACATCGGTCTGATCGACCTTCTCTGTACTCGCAGCGGAAGTCCGGTCCATTCTTTCCCGCCGGAGAAATTTCTAAACCATGTCCCGTACTCCTGAGTATTATCCGCAAGAGTTTGGAGGCTGCAATACGGTGATATCCATCGTTCGTAGTATTTATCCTTTCCAATGAGCATCTCGATGATCGGGAGCGGAAGCGAAACAACCGGCGGAAGCTGACGCGTATCTCCAATCACAATAAGCCGTTTTGCTCTCTGCATAAGACAAAGTGCCGACTGAGGCGAAGCCTGAGAAGCTTCATCAATCACAACCCACGGAAGCGTTTTCTTTGTACAGCATCCAAAGCGAATGACTGACGCGGCAAACGTCGTAGAAATAACAGGAACTAAAAACGTAATCGTCCCGAGCATTTGAGCTCGATAAACCGAAGAGACATTCCTCATCGATGCTAGACTGCAGGTCTCGATCGCTCGAACAAAACGCTTCGCATGAATAAGAATGGTCAGACGATGAAGCTCAAGCGCGCTCAAAAAGAGCTCTGTTCTCGTGATATCAATTTCCTTAGTCGAATACAGGCGTTTTTCATGGTTGATTTCCTTTACACCCCGCGTCGAAAAATCAAACAACGATATTGGCTGTGCATCTTCGTCTTCTAAACCGTCTGCAAAGATTTGGTCCAATAGACCGCTTCTGCGCTGCTGAACCTTCTGTGAGACGCTCTCAGGCAGATCTTTACGCTGATTCTTATAAATGCTGTCCTGCTGTTTAAGCAGAGAAACTGTTTCTCCAAGAAGTTTTTTGAAATTTGCACGCTGCTCCTCCCATTTC
>CANDMV010000177.1 GCA_947385875.1 uncultured Eubacterium sp.
AAAACATGTCAAAATCTTTTTCAAAAAGTTCTTGACATATCACCAGAATGCTTTCCATTTTTCCTCGTTCACAATCGCTTTATATACAAATTCAGATTGCTTCTATATTTCTAAAATAGCAATCGAAAATAAAGTGCTATTGCTCCCATCAAATCATACGAAAATATTCCAACGCCTCCCTTATCGCCGCTTCTTTCTCTGGCGGACATTTCGGCTGTCTGGAATTTTCTGATTTTGGAAGATTATAGTTCACCCTCTCAATAATTCCACATTTTTCTTTTACCTGTGCGATATATAAACTGCTGACTTTCAATCCACTATGCTCCAACACATAATCCTTAATTTCCTCGTAGGTTGCCTTACTCTCCGCAACCGTCAAATCAAGCTCGTCCATCTGAAGCTCAACCTCGATATGTTGGTCTGAATGAAGTTTGGACAATAAACATACCGTCTCAACATGATATACCCCAGCAAATAAATCCACACAACAGCACCTCTCCACCCGATACCCCCTCTCCTGCATCACCCCCAGATCTCTCGCCAGACTCGTCGGCTTACAAGAAATATACACCATCCTCTCCACCCCATAATCCAAAATCTTTTCCAACGCCTTCGGATGCACTCCCTCCCGCGGCGGATCCAATATGATAAAATCCGGCTTTTCCTCAATCGTATCCAGCACCTTCAGCACATCCCCCGCTATAAATTCACAGTTCGAAAGCCCATTCATCTCTGCATTCTCTCTCGCAGCCTGAACTGCTTCATCCACAATCTCCACGCCAATCACCCTGCCCGCTGCCGGAGCCATCATCTGCGCAATCGTACCTGTCCCCGAATAAAGATCATAGACCACACTGTCCCGCCGGCCATTTAAGCTGCCGATAAATTCCCTGACTGTCTCATACAGCACCTCTGCCCCAAGAGAATTTGTCTGAAAAAACGAAAACGCCGATATTTTAAATCTTAGCCCCAATAATTCTTCATAAAAATAATCCTGCCCAAACAGTATCTGCGTCCCTTCATCTTTGACCACGTCCGCAACACTATCATTTTGCGTATGAAGAATTCCAACAATCTTTCCCCTCAAATCCAGCTGCAGTACAGCCTTTTGAAAGCCCTCCATCAGCTCTGATTCAGATACTGTGCCGCAATACTGTGTCGTTGTAACTAAATCTATTAAAATCTCCCCTGTTTTTTCGGCTTTCCTGACCAACAGATGCCGTAGATATCCTTCATGAGATTTTTTTTTCAAATAGCTGACTCCTTTTCGTGTAAAATAATCCAACACCTCCTGCAGAATCTGATTAAAGTCTGAATCTACGATCCTGCATTGATTGACAGTCACCAGATCATAAAAGCTGTCGCGCTTATGCATTCCAAGCGCAAGCGGGCCGTCTTTATATTCATCTCCAAATGAAAACTCCATCTTATTTCGATATTCGAACTGTTTCGGGCTCGGCTTAATGCCCTCGAACCACGCAGGAAATCCTTCATCATTTTTACTTTCTGCATTTTCCTCTTCTATCACAGCCGGCTTCAGCAGCTCTATGCCATCTTCCTTCACAGCCGGCTTCAGCAGCTCTATGACCTGCCCTGCTTTGACCGCCAGCTGCTCCTCATAAGGCAGATTCTGATACACACATCCCCCGCAGCTTCCAAAATGCACACAGGCAGCCTCCGACAACTCCAATGGCGATTTATCTAAGATCTGCAGCAGCCGTCCTTCGCACTTTCCTTTTCTCTTTTTATTCACGAAAAATTGTATTCTCTGGCCGGGAATGCAATTTTTTACGATAATCTTGTCTCCATCCTCAGTATGTAAGACTCCTTTATTTGGAAATTCAATCTTTTCGATCACTCCTTCTCCAGTCTGACCCTTTTTCATTTCTTTCATCCTCCATAAATATTAAGTTTCCGTTACTATGAAAGTCCCTTCGCGAAGCGATTTAGATCTGGGGATCCGTATGCGCCCACGACTTTCATTCTTGGTGACGCGTAATTAGCGCATGTAAGTTAACTATGGAAATCCCATCACGGCAGTTTTTTCTTGTAAAACAAAAAACCAGCCGGAATTTACTCCCGGCCAGTCTCTTCTCTACCACAGTTCAGCTGAGCCGATCTGCGGGCCTATGCAATTATGAACGTATTTCCAGACTACTCTTCTGTCATTTCGTCTGTAACAGTATCTTCATCTGCTTCTTCTGCTTTCTCATCTTCAGACTCTTCTGATTTATCGTCTTCGTCTTCGAAAAAATCATCATCGAAATCATCATCAAAGTCATCTTCGAAATCTTCCAGATAATCTGGCGCGAAGAAACGATATAAGCCATAGATCGCAGCAGCTGTTACCGCAACGATACCAACGATCGCAAAGATCCATACAGCTTTACTTTTTTTCTTTTCGCATTCATCTTCTTTTTTTAGAAGATCGCCCACCTTTGCTACGTTTTCAGACAGCAGACCATGCAACTCGTCTAATCGATTCATAATACCATTCTCCTTTCCGCTCTATTTGAAAGTGTAGTTCCTATACCTTATTTACCCAGTGCAAAGCACTCTAAATACGGTATTCCCTTGGGGTATGCCTCACTTATTCTTTATCATTATAACATATCTTTCCCAGATAGCTAGAAAAAATTTATATTTTATTGTTTTTTAATTATTACATTCTTTTCTATTTATACTCTGTACTACCCATTTTCAACATCTTGGTCTACAAGTGTATAGAACGCTGCGAATAATCATCCCAAATGTAATCAGTGTACGCCCGATACACCTTGTTTTTTTGCCATATACTCTAACCAGTTATTTATTTGTTACAGTTCATCCTTCGGTTTCACTGTAACGGAATCCGGCTCATTGAAAGTTCGCCTTCGGCAAAGAGCCGGATCCCCTCTTGGCACAATTCACACGTTCTTGCATACTTTGCAGTTAATGCAAAGTACTGAGCTGAACTGTTACATTTATTTACAGTGTACTGGCAAAATAGGATTTACTTTTTATATTTTTTTTAATTTTGCAAACATTGCAAACATCTTTTTTACTCCCGCCTGATCAAACTGAACGGTCACTTCATAATCACGGCCGCCAGAAACAATCTTTAAAACAATGCCGTCTCCAAACTTCTGGTGCCTCACTCGGTCGCCTACGTCATACCCCAGCTTTCCAGCGGCATCTGCATCTGACTGTCCGTCTCCCGTCAGCTTTGCTGCAATCTCTTTTGCACTCTGCGCTGCCATAGGCTTTGCGCGGAATATTTCCTGAGCAATCTGCCTTGGTGTAGGCACCGGGTCGGGCATCCTGCGTGACGGCTGCGATGTTCCCGCATACTCCAGCACATTTGACGGAATTTCTTTTACAAACCTTGACAGCTTATTATACTGTGTCTCGCCTCTCACCATCCGCTGTCTCGCACTCGTAATCGTAAGGCTTTGCATGGCCCTTGTAATTCCTACATAAGCAAGGCGGCGCTCTTCCTCGATTTCATCCATTGCATTATCGCTTGTTATCGACATATAGCTTGGGAACAGCCCGTCTTCCATGCCTGCCAGATATACCTGGGGAAATTCAAGTCCTTTTGCACTATGAAGCGTCATCAGCACTACATGATCGGCATCTTCTTCCAGACTGTCAATATCAGCTACCAGAGCTACCTCTTCTAAAAATCCTGAAAGCGTCGGATTCTCTTCGTTTTCCTCATAAGTAACGACCTTGCCCTGCAGTTCTTCTATGTTTTCAATCCTCGCCTGCGCTTCATCTGTTCCCTCTGCCTGCAGCTCTTCCACGTATCCGGTTGTATCAATGATTTCCTGAAGCAGCTGCGACAGAGGAATCAGGCTGACTTTTGTGCGCATTGCCTGAATAAATGTAACAAACGGCTCTATTTTCACTGCCGCGCGTCCAATGGATGAAATATCGGCAGCCATACGCAGCGCCTGATAAAAACTGATCTCCTGTTCATTCGCATAGGTCTGCACTTTTGCCAGCGTCGTCGCCCCAATGCCCCGTTTTGGCACATTGATAATCCTGCGTACAGCCAGATCGTCCCTCGCATTATCTATCGTCTTTAAATATGCCAGCAGGTCTTTGATTTCTTTGCGGGCATAAAAGTTTACACCGCCTACGATCTTATACGGGATATTAGACAGCACAAAACGCTCTTCAAACAAACGGGACTGTGCATTTGTTCTATATAAAACAGCGCAGTCCCGATAACGGAAGCTGCCGCTTCTTACTTTTGACTGCACATCCGATGCTATATAATCTGCCTCATCGTATCCTGTCTCAAACTGTTTTAACAGCACCTTATCTCCTGCGGCATTTTCCGTCCAGAGTGCTTTTTCCTTACGGCCATAATTATTCGCGATGACCCCGTTTGCCGCATCCAGAATGTTTTGCGTCGAACGATAATTCTGCTCCAGCTTGATGACCATAGCATTCGGAAAATACTGTTCAAAATTCAAAATATTGCCTATATTCGCTCCCCGAAATTTATAAATAGACTGGTCGTCGTCACCTACGACACATAAATTTTCATATTTAGAGGCAAGCAGACGTATAAAATTAAACTGCGCCGTATTTGTATCCTGATACTCATCCACCATTATGTATCTGCACCGCTCCTGATAATAGTCCAGCACTTCCTTGTCTGTCTGGAATAATTCGACAGTCTTCATAATCAAATCATCAAAATCCAGCGCGTTGTTTTTTTGCAGCATCTGCTGATATTCAATATATACACGGGCAATCCGCTGTTTATTATAATCCGATACAGCACTTAAGTGATAGGCAGTCGGACTGATTAGTTCATCCTTTGCATGTGAAATCGCATTTAAAAAAAACTTTTCTTTATACAGCTTCGTATCGATCTGAAGACGCTTGCAGATGTCTTTCATCAGCTGCTTTTGATCGTCAGCATCATAGATCGTAAAATTTGTGTCGAATCCAATCCGGTCAATATGCCGCCTTAAAATTCGCACACAGGCAGAATGAAAGGTTGATACCCAGATGCTTTCTGAGCCGTATCCTACGATATCATCAATACGCTCTCGCATTTCTCCCGCCGCTTTATTAGTAAACGTAATTGCCATGATGTGATAAGGATTTACGCCTTTTTCTTCTATTAAATATGCAGCCCTGTGCGTAAGTACTCTAGTCTTCCCTGACCCGGCTCCTGCTAAAATCAATACCGGCCCTTCTGTCTGACAGATCGCACGCATCTGCATATTGTTCATATTTTCGTACATGAATGAGTTTCCTTCCATTTTACTTGATGATTGTATATTTTATTTAAAGATTTATGCTCACGAGCGATAGATTTTCCTACAGAGCTTACATGAACAGCGCTCTTGAGTCGTATTTCCTCAGTAAGCTTTCGCACTCGCAAATATCATTCGCTAGAGCGTGTTTGAAAAATCCGGGTAATTGTATGATTTGCCCAAAATCGTAACAATAATTTGAAATATAATAATGTTTTGCAGCTTAAGTCGCACAGTAAATGAGTTCGTCTTCTGTATTTGGGCCTGTTATATAATATATTACAAACGCCGATTCGTATAATTTTGATTTTTCAAATACGCCCTAGATCCACCAATCCGGCATCAAAGACCATACATACGCCGGTCTAAATCCTGCCGGAAGAAGAAAGTACCGCTGCCTTTTACTTTTTTTCATTTTATCTGTTCTTTTAAGATTCGTCAAGCAAAACACCGGGTCAAACTGCCGCTGCAAGGCATAAATCGTTACTTTTCACCTCAGCCAGAAAGCGGCTGTGGTGTAAAAAGTAACGGCATCCGGCCCATTGGAAGTTCGCCCTTGGCGAGGGGCCGGGTGCTTGGCAGGCCGCATTCTTTGGCCCTGACCAGACAGCGAGTGTCTGGTCAGGGTATGAAAAGTAACCATAAATCAAATTCTACGTTTCATATTTTTCATAGCTACTTAAATAACCGCCGTCTATCAGGACTTCCTTCCCCCGAAAAGCAAACCCATAGATCCTGATCTTCTTTCTATCTATTCCCTTTGCTTCCAGCATAGCTGCATAGTTCCTGTCCAAAATCTGTTTAAGTGCAGCATCTGCTGTATTCTGCAGGCTGCTCTCTCTGTCAGCATCAATTACCTTGAACTCCAGTATGATCCCATCATACATCTCATTCACAGGAAGCAGCATCACATCATATCTTCCATACCCGCTTTCCCTGTTAGAGGTCACCTCATACCGATCTCTAAGCTCTGCGATTAACCCTAATACAAACCCATGATAAAATCGTTCCGGTTCCGCTGACTCTGATGGTTTTTTTCCGGTATCAAAATAACTGAATGTATGCAGAGCAACCTTATTTATATAAATATTCATTCTTTTCAGGCTGCCTTCTAACAATGACTGCTCAAAATCATTATATCTGGCTCTTTCGTCCGAAAACCATCCGCTAAACATATCCTCAAAAATATTCTTTACCTCCAGATTTGTAACTGCTAATATATAATCTCTTTTCCCCCTTTTATTCAATATGCTGCTGACAGCTTTGAGGTATCCGCCAGCTAAAAGCAGACTCCAGACGGCACCTTCTTTACGATCTAACTGGTCAAATACAATTTCCTCATCGAAAGACCGGCTGATTTCTTTATCGTGAATCAGATCTTCCATTGCCAGTTTTAAATCCATACTGCCGCTTTGGATCAATCTTCCTGCCAGATCATTAGAGCTAGTATTTGCCCAGTAATTCCAAAACTTCCTTTTATCCAAAAAATTTATGATAGACCACGGATTATAAATATTGTCACACTCTCCAAACCGAAAACCATCATACCATTCCTTCACATCAGCCATTTTATCCTGAAGCCCATACTCTCCCAGCGCTGTAAACACTTCGTCCTCTGTAAATCCGAAAGAAGCTTCATATTTCTCCGAAGTCGTACTGACAACCTCCAGATTATTCAAATCTGAAAAAATAGATTCTCTGCTTACCCGTGTAATCCCCGTCATAATAGCCCGTTCTAAATATGGATTCGTTTTAAAAGTGGAATTAAAAAAACCTCTTGTAAAGCTGGTCATCTCATCCCAGTATCCATATACATAAGCCTCCTGCATAGGTGTGTCATACTCATCCAGCAGAATAATCGGCCTTTTTCCGTAATGTTTTCTCAAAAAATCCGATAGTTTTTTTAATGATATAGCAGCAACATCTGTGCTCATATCTCTATCCACCATTTTAAAAAATTTCTTATCCTGATCTGTGAGCTTATCACTGTTTATCAAGAAATCATTACTGTTATATACATCTGCCAATACCTGCGCAATTTTCCTATAAGCATATATAAATTCATTTTCTTTGATATCAGCAAAGCTAAGAAAAATCACAGGATAGGTTCCCTGCAGTTTTCTATATTTTTCCTCTTTCCAGATCGAAAGCCCCTCAAATAAATTTCCTTCATGAACATGCGTCACAGAAAAGAAATAGTCTGCCATGCTCAGAGTGAGAGTCTTTCCAAACCTCCTAGGACGGGTAATCAGGGTCACATCATCACAATTTTCCCACCATTCCTTTATAAAATTTGTTTTATCCACATAAAAGCAATTATTTTCTATTAGATTCCCAAAATCCTGCTTCCCGATTGCCACTGTCCTTGCCATAACAACGCCTCCTAATAAATGTTCGTCTGCCGCTGCCAAAGTATTTCTCCACAAGTTTTCTTTCATCTAATACATATTATACTCATGAGCGATAAAATTTTCCATATATCTTCATATTGACACTCGTGAGTCGGAGCTGTTGTTACTATTCACGGCCTAGAGGCCGCTCATGGTAACGATTCGGGGCGATACTAAAAGTTTGCTTCGCAAAATGACCCACACTCCTGAATCATGTTCTCATATCATGCCCGTTGGGTCAGGAACGCGCAGCTAGTGCGCGTTCCTGACCCGTGAAAAGTAACACCCTGTTGGCAAATTTTACTGCTCGTCAGTATAGTTTACCCAATCATACAATATTTAATAATGTAAGTCAACGCTGCACCAAATTTCCTAAAACACACGGAAGGGACACTTCCCTTTACGAAATGTCCCTTCCGGTATGCTTTTTATATCAATCATATTCGCAGATCGCACTCTGCTGCATCATTTAACGCACTTTATACAACCTGTCTCTTAGCTACAAAGACTGGGAACGAATCCGTTCCTTTCAGTTCCTTGCCTTCTGTAATCGTTACTTTCTTATCCGTAATAATATATTCTGCCTCTACACCAGGCTCAATCACTGTATCCTGCATCAGGATGGCATTCTTCACTTTCGCGCCTTTGCCAATCTTAACCCCTCTAAAGAGGATGCAGTTTTCAATCTCGCCTTCGATCATACAGCCGTCTGCTACCATTACATTCTTAGCAGAAGCGCCTCTGATATAGCGTGTCGGATTATCATCACGAATCTTGGTATAAATCGGGCTCTTATCAAATAATGCTTCCAGATTAGCATTGTCGAGCAGCTTCATATTTTCATCGAAATAGCTCTTTAATCCGCTGATACGTGCCGCATATTCTGTATATTCATAACCGCATACCTTCAAGTTATCCAACTGAGGTACTAAAATATCACGCTCTAAGTATACACCGCCGCCAATAAAAGCTTCATTGATCAGCTTAACCAAAAGCTCTCTCTCAAATACAAGAATGTTCATGGAGAAATTCTTTACGCCTTTATCCTGCTCATTGATATGTATCTTCTTTACGCGGTTGTCTTCTAAATCAAATGTATAATACATAGCCTTATGAAGATCATCAGATGCCAGAATACTCTCAGGCAGCTCTTCTCTGGTATATGCTACCGTCACGTCCGCACCGTTTGAAATATGTGCTTCTACTAATGCCTTAAAATCAAAGTTAAATGCGATATTCGCATCAGACATTACTACATATTTTTCCTTCTGGGATTTTAAGAAGCCGAGAATACTTGCGAGCATCCCTACTTTTCCGCTGTAAATTCCCATATTCTTCTGTGCAAACGGAGGGAATATATTTAAACCGCCATTTTTGCGCGTCAAATCCCATTCACGGCCTGAGCCTAAATGGTCTAACAGTGAAAAATAATTCTCACGTACTAATACTGTAATATTGTCAATCCCGCAATTTACCATGCTGGATAATACAAAGTCAATCATCCGATAACGGCTGCCAAATGGAATAGAAGCCATCAGACGCTCACCGGTCAATTCGGATACTAATTCATCATAAACATTTGGGAAAATAATGCCCAGTACGTTGGTATTGGTATTTGTCATTGTTTGTCACCGTCCTTTACATTATCACTGACCATAGCGTTTGGTCCGATTACCGCGTCGTCGCCGACATAAACGCCTGAGCCGACTGTTGCAACACCTGCCTCGTCGCCTTCCGGCATCTGCCCTACGACTGCATTGCTGCCGATTACTACGTTTTCTGCTATGATGCAGTGTTTTACCTTCGCACCGGATTTGATAATTGTGCCGCCCATAATAACCGCGTCTTCTACTTCTGCGCCTTCTTCCACCTTAACGCCCGCAAACAAAATCGAATGCTTTACGATGCCGGAGATATTGCATCCGTCTGTAATCATAGAATTTTCTACAACTGCGCCTGCATTGATCTTATGTCCGGTCATACCGC
>CANDMV010000178.1 GCA_947385875.1 uncultured Eubacterium sp.
AGATCTGTATTAGTGACTGGAGTTCAGACGTGTGCTCTTCCGATCTGATAATGTGAATGGCAACAAGATGATGTGATCTAAAAATTTGGAAAAGGAGTTTTCGGACAGTCTGGGGGCGGGTGAAAAGTAACCAAAGCTGTACATAGTGTGTTACCGTTGAGCTCAGGACCTTACATTAACTGCAAAGTACGTAAAAACGTGTAGATTTTGGCAAGAGGGAATCCGGCACTTCGTCGTGGACTTCCAATGAGCCGGATTCCGTTACAGCGAAGCCAAAGGCTAGACTGTAACCTTAGTGTAACGCATAAGGAGCAGGCGATATTGCTAGATTCGAAAAAGTGTGCTAATATTATTCAGTAAACAGTCATGCTTAGGAATGGCTGTTCTGTTATTGTCGCCGTCAATCTATGAAGTTACGTACTTTGCTGTAAATGCAAAGCAGAGGCATTTTTTATGTATATTACTACAATATTTATATGGTTTATCTTATACAGCATCTTAGGATGGATATATGAAACCGCCTTTTGCAGTATCAGAAAGCTTACGTGGGATAATCGTGGAATGCTTATAGGCCCGTACTGCCCAATCTACGGGGTCGGAGCTGTCTTAGATGTCCTGCTGTGCAGCAGTCTGCCAAATGCACGCACTGTATTTATCACTTGTATGCTAGGCTCCGCGGTCTTAGAGTATGTGACATCCTATGCAACGGAACGGCTGTTTCACGCAGTCTGGTGGGACTACAGCAGGCTGCCGTTTAACATCCACGGCCGAATCTGCTTATCCTGTTCGATTGGTTTTGGCATAGCCGGGCTCATCGTCTTATACGGCATTCATCCGTATATGGCACGCTTTACTGCTCCCATCCCGCGAAATATTCAGGATGTGCTCGCACTACTGCTTATGGCCGTATTTGCTGCTGACTGCACCCTTACAGCCGATTCACTGACTCAGATCAATGTCAAGATCGAAGCCACCATACATGCGATAGACTCGCAGATCTCAGAAAAATACAGTACTTTCATAGAAAATACCAGACAGAATCTCAGCGAAGGACTGGATACGATCAAAGGCAAAATTTCTTTGGAAGAATTCCGCGAGCATCGAATGAAAGAAGAAGTGAAAAATACACTTTCTACTATGAACTGGCTTCAGACGAGAGCGCTGCGTACATCGGTATCCTTTCCGCGTTCTGCTTACAGTGAGATTGGCAGCCGTATGAAACACGCTTTATACAGTAACGCAAAAAATCTAAAACGCAGAATGCCCTTTGGACATCAAAAATCTAACAAGAAAAAGCACAAATGATTTTATAGAAATCTTTAGATATGAGACACTAAAACACTCTTTTTTATCTAAAAGGAGATAATCCTATGAGATTAACTGTTCAGGAAAAAAAGGAAATCCGAAAAGACCTTCAAGGGATGCTCCACACAAAAGAAGCTTCTCTGATGAAACACTGTATCCAACACGGACATTACACTACCTATAACCATGTCCTAAGCGTCGTAAAGCTGAGCCTTTACCTTAACCACCGTCTGAAGCTCGGCGCCTGTGACCGTGAGCTGATACGCGGCGCTTTCCTGCATGATTTTTATTTATATGACTGGCACACAAGCGGTTACATCGGAAGATTACACGGTCTTCACCATCCAGCCATCGCATTAAATAATGCTTCCCAGCGCTACACTCTTACTCCAACAGAAAAAAATATCATAGAAAGCCACATGTGGCCCCTGACACTGTTTAAAATCCCAAAATGCAGAGCAGCTTTTATTGTCTGCTTTTCAGACAAACTCTGTTCTTTTTATGAAACAATTATGCGGTAACAGTTACAGCTGCTACCGCGTAAATGATATCTTTTCGCTAATTTTGTCCCGTTATCCAGACATCCATTCCTCTATCCGCCTTGCTGCCCAAAAGGCATATTTTCTCCGGTCAATTTAAACTTAATTATAATCCGACTACCCAGACAAGCATTCCCCTGTCAGCCGGCAGATCTAAAGTCAGCTTATTATCTTTAACTATCATCCTCCTGCATCCAAAAATATCCAGACTCACATCCGGCTCTTTTTCCCAGTGAATCACTGCTTCTAATAAATCCACTGCCTTTTTTGCATGGAATGGAAGCGGTATCTCTACACGCACCATACGGCTTTCCTTATTTACCGCCGTAATAATCGCAGATTTACCCAGCATTCTGGCAAATGCAAGCTGTCCTTTTGTCACCAGCAGCTCCCGATAGCTTCCTTCCGATAATTCTAAAAACTGTTGATTTGCACGCCCAAGCAGACAATGCAGATATGTAATTTCATCACTTGTATAAAATTCCTTATAATCTGCCAGCTTTAACAGCGGACGGGAACCCTCCGCGGGTCCTCCTGCCATTTTTGCCCTATTATTCGCCCATCCGGCAGAAAACTCTGAACCGCAGCATACAGCCGGATATCCATGCAGTGTATACAGCAGCATCGTCATTAAGTAATGATGTTCGGCATGATTTAATTTTTCATATACATGCGCTTCATCATGATTATCTAAAAATGTATACAGCTTTGCATCATGGCTCAGTTTATTAAATCTGCGTATTTCTTTTGCCAGATCATCGTAACTGCCGCCATTATGCGTATAATAAAACTGTCTGTTTAGATCATTATTCGCTGCTGTATGCATCATCTTATTATTTACCCAGCGTGTATAATCTTCCTGAATCAGTTCCCCCATCAGCCAAAAATCCGGCTTCATGCTGTCTGTAACTTTTCTTAAATCTTTAATAAAATCGTAATCCCATTCATCCACTGCATCCAGCCGAATGCCGTCTATATCAAATTCGCTGATCCACAGACGTACAGTATCATAATGGTAATCACATGCCCATGGATTTTGCAGGTTAAATTTTACCAGCCTGCTATAACCGCCCCATTTTTCATAGCTAAACCCATCACTATACTCATTGTCATGTGTAAAACTCACATTTGAAAACCAGTCTTTATATGGTGATTTCTTCCCATATTTTATCAAATGCTCAAAAGCAAAAAAACCGCGGCCCACATGCGTAAAGATTCCGTCTATTACCACACGCAGCCCTAAGCTGTGGCATCCTGCAATCCATTGCTTAAATTCTTCATTTGTACCAATTCTGTGGTCTACTTTATGATAATTGGTAATGCCATGACCATGTGCCTCTGACTCAAAAAGCGGTCCGATGTAGATCGCATTACATCCCAGCTTCTTTGCATGCTCTGCCCATTGTGCCAGCTCAAGAAAATGCGTTCCCGTTGTCTGAATGTCTTCATGCCCACATCCGCACAAATTCAGCGGATGGATATGATAAAATACTGCATTGTCATACCAAGCCATCTCTTAATCCTCATTATTTTTTTGATCACTTATTATGCAAACATAGATACCGATCCAGTATGTCTCCCATTAATTACATAATATGCTGCTTCATGTTCCTGACGAACATAGATTTCAACTTCCTGAAGCATTTTTGCTGAGTGAATATTCGTAAACTTCTCTACGACACGTTCAATAATGCTGTCACAGTCACACTGCTGTCCACGGTATTCAAAGATCAGCCGATGCATTACTTTATTATGCCAGTTAATCTCCCCACTCAGCTCACTGCAGTCATAAATGTCCCGGTCAGAATCCCATAGATTTACATACGATTGCACCCCGTGGTTTACCACATAATAGGCTCTGCCGTCTTCCGGCTTTACATACACCTCAATTTCCTGAACCGGAACCGAACACCTGGCGCTTCCTTCATGATAGGCTTTTTCTACAAGTCGCGTAAGATTGATTTCTTTTTCATAATACTGCAGATAAATGCGAAGCGTTGCATCCAAATTTACCATAGCCTATACCCCCTGTCTATTTCTTTACAGCGATGCCGCTTTTGATTTTTACTCATGTATTGGCTCGCTGTGTAAAACACGTTCTAGCCATATATTCTATTTTAGTACATTTTAGACAATTTGTACACCCGAATTCTATTTTTTCTAACAATAATTGTAACAATTAGCCTTCGGCTTCACTGCAACGGAATCCAGCTCATTGAAAGTTCGCCTTTGGCGAAGAGCTGGATTCCCTCTTGGCATAATTTACACGTTCTTACGTACTTTGCAGTAAATGCAAAGTACTGGGCTGAACTGTTACCAATCATTTAGATCAAAAAGTAATCGTTCAGATAGGGTGTTACATTTGTGGATACCCGGACGCCGGGTTCCCACAAATGTAACACTTTATCTGAACAAGAAACAGTTAGGCAGACCGGCAGCAGCAAAACGAATGGGCTTTGCCGCTGTCAGTCTGCCTTCTTACAATCTCATCTGTTCAACGTCAGTATTAATATTATATGAAACATCCATTTATCATGGCTCGATAATAGAAAAATATGGTGGGAATTCAGCCATGTTTCCAGTCAAAACAGACAAAATATCCTGTTTCCCGCTGACGGACCGTATAGATGCGTCCATCATCTGCTGATTGTTCATCGCGATCCCAAGGATTCCCGCACGTGCTGTTTTGATTACCGCATCGGCTTTGCCGTCCCATACGCCTTTAGTATAAAGTAAAACACCATGGCTGATGATGAGCGTATACTTTTCTTTTTCATCCGTCACTTTCAAATGAATCGTCAGGTTTTGGTCTTCCATCTTTTTGGCATCCATGCAAATGCCCAAATAATCCAGCATCGTCTCGGTACTCATGCCTAAGGCAATCGCGCCTGTACTGCCGGCCGTCGTCTCAGGATAATCCTCTGTGCCGTGGCGCAGCTCATAGGCAGCCGTCAGATAAGCATTGCGCCATGCGCCGGATTCTGCCTGATAACCAAGCTGTTCTAACGCATCCGCACAAAGGTAGCGCGCATCCTGATTATCCGGCTGGGCATAAACAAGCGTATTTGTAATCTGCGCTACCCACTGATACTCACCTTTTTCAAAATCCTCTCTGGCCATTTTTAATACCTGATCAGTGTCTTTCATATATTCGACAAGCTTTTTTGCATAAGCCGATGGCTCCAGCTCATCCAGATGTACCGGATTTCCATCATACCAGCCCATATACTTTTGATAAACTGCTTTGACGTTATGCTTGAGCGTTCCGTAGTACTGACGTGTATACCAGACCTTTTCCAAATCTTCCGGCAGGGAAATCATCGATGCAATTTCTGTTTCCGTATACCCTTCATTCAAATACTGTAAGGTCTGAGAAAAGATATATTTGTAAACAGAAGCTGTATTTGTCAGATATTCCTTCACGACCTTCTTACCCCAATGCGGCCAGTTATGCGACTGGAATACTACCTTGGCCTGATCTCCAAACAGCGCCTGCGCCTGCATGATATACTGTGCCCACGCATTCGCATCTCGAATCTGCGCACCGCGCAGCGTATACAGATTGTGCATCGTACCTGTACAGTTTTCTGCCATCCAAAGCGCTTTGTACTGCGGAAGATAAGTATTCATCTCAGCCGGCGACTCTGTGTCCGGTGTTAACTGGAACACCATCTCTACGCCGTCTACTTTCATTTCCAAAACATCCTTTTTTACTTCATAGGTCGGGGCCATGTAGGATTTTGTACCGCTGGACGGTGCAAGCCCAATTCCAACCGAAAGACTTCCCTTTTCCCCTTTTTCCAGCAGTGAGCCATACTGATAGTTTGACCTGCGCTTCATCGCGTTGCCGGCAAACACATTTTCTTCCATAGCTGCTTTTTCAAATCCTTCCGGCACAATTACAAGTGTTTTTCCGGATGCCATCTGCTTTTTTAAAGACAGCGAAGCATCCGCGAGGTCTTCTTTTGCGATCAGTCCTCCTATGCCACCAAAATGGTCAATATGTGCATGGCTGATTACGACTGCTGCAATATGCGCCTTGCCAAATTTGTTCTCAAAAAGCTCTAACGCTGCTCTTGCCGTCTCTACGCTCGTAGTGCAGTCAAAGACAATCCATCCATGATCGCTGCGGACAAATGTAACATTTGCAACATCATAGCCCCGTACCTGATAGATTCCATCAGCCACTTCAAATAGACCGTATAGGGCATTTAACTGTGCATTACGCCAAAGGCTTGGATTGGCACTGTCCGGTGATTCTTGATCTGCCAGAAATCGGTACGCGTCCTGACTCCATGCAGTTCCTCCTCCATCCCGCGTAATTACCAGACTTTTGGGTGCATCCAACAGCCCTTTTTGCGCAAATGCTTTTTCCTGTTCATCATTAAAATCAAGCATCTGGTACATTTCGGCATTGGCCTGAACTGTATGCTGAGTGGCCTCCTTACTGTCCGCGTTCAGCTCCTGGTTGGCAACATCTGGTGCAGCTGCCTGCGCTGCTGGATCTGGTGTACCTGCCTGCGCTGCTGGATCCGGTGTACCTGCCTGCGCTGCTGGATCTAGAGTACCTGTCTGCGCCGATGTATCTTTTGCATCCGCTCTCACTCCTATACCCAGGTCAAAAACACCTCCAGCCGCCGCTATGCTGACTGCCAGTGCAAAAGTACCTGCAATCCAACGTATTTTGCGGTTTCTGTTCCATTTCTTTTTTATCATCATTATCCCCCATCTTTCATTTTATTTTTGATTACTTTTACTACTCCATTCTGTCTTATCATACCATACTGACAAATAAAAAAATTGCATCTTATGCTGTTTTTTTTGCATTTTATGCAGTAAGAAACTGTTCAAAAATAACTTTTAATATTGCTTGTCTTTTTCTTCAAGAGCACTGTTCAAAAATCAGTTACATAGCCCGCTATGCGCCTGATTTTCGAACAGTGCTCTCAAAGAAAAATCCTGCGCACTATTTAAGCTAAAAATCTCCACAAAAGAATGCAGTTCACACAAAGCCACTTTGTGTGAACTGCACTCATCTGCTCTATTCTATTTTATTTTTGAAAATAATAATTATCATCCTGCACATATCCAAAGCTTGGACTCATGCGTTTCAGTGTAAGGTATAATGCTGAATTTGTCAGCATCTGATAAGGAGCACTGTAAAAGACTCCCACCAGCCCTAAGGTGACTGTCGAAAGCAGATTCCATCCCAGAAAGGATAAATCCAGAATAAATGCTTCTGATTTATTGCCTGTCATCATCTCTCTGCTGATTCGAAATGCCTCTGCTGGCGCCATATCTGGATATTCTGCTAATAAATACGGCACCATGCGGTATTCGTAGCTCTTAACAATTCCTGGTATAATAAAAAGCAGCGACCATAAAAATATGTATAAATTTTTTAAAAACATTGTCTTTACGATGTTAGTGTAGCAGTTCTTAAATGCAAATCCCATTTCGCTCAGCTGAGGCTTTACTTCCCTCGCCATCATCATGTATCGCTTGCAGCCGACTTCAACCGGCCCCCGCACAAAAATATTCAGCGCAATCATAATGATCCACATTCCGAATACTGTTACCACAGCTAATCCCAAGAACGGAAGCAAAAAACCTACCAGATCATTCAAAAGCTCATAATCATCATAACCATAATAACTGTGGGTATACCACTCTTTCGATGCCCTTGCCCCGTTATTTCTGCGAAAACCACTGCCAACAGCTATCATATGAACTAACGCTACCAATACAAACGGCCAGTAATTCAGCCTTAGAAGTGATTTTGAATCTTCTTTTAATTCTACTCTATTCCACATATCTCATTCCTTCTTTCCCTGCAGCTATAATACAATCTGCACTGAAATGTCACTGCGCTGCCTTCCCAATCTGTCAGCCGCGATACTAAACAAAACCACAGTATTATCCTGCCTTATTTACACAGTGCGGATCGCTTGATCGACTGTGTGCACTTTGAATATACCTTAATTCCCCAGCGCGAAGCGCTTTCGATACGGTGTGCCCTCTGGGTATACCCAAAGGGCACACCGTATCTAATATGCTTCGCACTGGATAATTAAGGTATACTTTACAGCCTTGTCTCCACAAATATATCATATATAGCCTTAATTGCTTTATCAAAATCTTCATTGCTCACGCCAATAATAACGTTCAACTCAGAAGACCCCTGATCGATCATGCGTACATTGACATTTGCATGTGCCAACGCAGAAAAAATCCTTCCGGCTGTGCCGCGGGTGCTCTTCATGCCTCTGCCCACGACTGCAACCAGAGCTAAATCTGCCTCCAAATCTATGCTGTCCGGATCTGCCAGACGGTGAATGGCTGATAATACACTCTGCTCCTTTCCCTCGAACTCTTCCTGATGCACAAATACTGTAAATGTATCAATTCCCGAAGGCGTATGCTCAAATGAAATCTGATTTTCTTCAAATGCTTCCAACACTTTGCGCCCAAATCCTATTTCAGAATTCATCATATCTTTTTCAATATTCACCGCTACAAATCCCTGCTTTCCAGCGATGCCTGTGATCGTATACTCCGGCTTCTGGCAGGTGCTTTCCACGATAAATGTACCCGAATCCTCTGGGGCATTTGTATTTTTAATGTTAATCGGTATTCCCTCTTTACGCACCGGAAAGATTGCATCCTCATGCAGGACGGTCGCCCCCATATAAGACAGCTCACGAAGCTCCCGATATGTAATTACCTTAATCCCCTTTGGATCATTGATAATCCTTGGATCCGCAATCAAAAATCCAGATACATCTGTCCAGTTCTCATACAAATCCGCCTTACATGCCTTTGCTACAATAGAGCCTGTGATATCAGAGCCGCCGCGTGAAAAGGTCTTTACGCTTCCATCCGCTTTGGCTCCATAAAATCCCGGTATGACAGCACGATCGCATTTTTTTAAACGTTCTTTTAATATACTGTTGGTTGTATCTGCATCAAAATTGCCTTCGTCATCAAAACGGATGACCTCTGCTGCGTCAATAAACTCATAACCCAAAAATCTGGACATGATAATACCGTTTAAGTACTCTCCGCGAGATGCGGCATAATCACTGCCTTTTTTTTGACAAAAATTCTCCTCAATAATTTTAAATTCATCATCTAAGCTGAAGTTCAGCTTCAGGCCGTTGATAATCTCATTATATCTGGCGCGGATCTTGCGCAGAGCAGGCTTAAATTCCTCATCTGCTTCTGCTGCAGCATAGCAGGCGTACAGCAGGTCTGTTACTTTCGTATCATTTTTATGCCGTTTGCCCGGTGCGCTGGGTACAACGTATCTGCGCTTTTCATCTGCACGGACAATTTCTCCGACTTTTCGGAACTGTTCCGCGTTCGACAGAGAACTGCCTCCAAATTTTACTACCTTTATCATGATTTAAGCCTCCAATTATTATTACAATTCAAATTCATTTTCGCGCATATACTCCTGTGCCTCATCCAGAATCTCATCTATGTCATTTTCTCCTACATCTACCTGATGCGGCTGCTTCTTATAGAAGATATCATACATGACAGGGATGATAAATAAGGTCATAAGTGTCGCATATAACAATCCTCCGACTACGACGATTGCCATGCCGCGAGATCGGAAGAGCACACGTCTGAACTCCAGTCACTAATACAGATCTCG